>CAYWDA010000062.1:0-27700 GCA_964456945.1 uncultured Syntrophomonadaceae bacterium | reverse complement strand
TGAGCCACGGATGGCGAATTACACAGGAAGCCAAAGCGGAAGTCTGAAGCTGAGCCGTAGCACTTCTGCACAAACGATCAGCGAGCGCAGTTTCAGAGCCCAACCGGCACGATTCTTCATAGCAACCAGCAATCTGCCCAACGAGCGAAGCTCACAAACGCAACCGGCACGATTCTTCTCCGCAACCAGCAATCTGCCCCAACGAGCGAAGCTCACAAACGCAACCGGCACGATTCTTCTACGTAACCAGCAACTTTCCCCAGATAGTGCAGTCTCGGTCTATGCACAATAGGCATAAACATGATTTTGAGGGCAGAAGACGGAAATAAAGTAATTTTGGCTCAATTTAGAAATAAATTTGATATTTTTTTGATATTTCAGCAGAATATCGTAAAAAGGGGTTGATTTATCGCGTAAGGTGGTGTAAAGTGGTGAAAAGTAGTGCAAAGTGGTGAAAATAACACCATACGGGGGCGAACAGGTGTTCAAGGGCGAATTTCAGCATACGCTGGATACAAAGGGGAGAGTTTTTATTCCCTCGCGTTTGCGTGCCAACCTGGGAGACTGCTTTGTGGTCACCCGCGGTCTCGATCACTGCATATTTGTCTACCCCCTGACTGAGTGGGATGTTATGGAAGAGAAGCTGAAAAAACTTCCCCTGACCAAAAAAAATACACGTGCCTTCAGCCGTTTAATGCTCTCCGGGGCGATGGAAGTAGAAGTTGATGGTCAGGGGCGGGTGCTTATTCCCCAGTATTTACGTGAACATGCCGGAATTGAGAGAGACACGATGATTGTTGGTGTTGGCAGTCGCATTGAGATTTGGGATGAAGATAAGTGGAAGAGCTACTATGTTGAAGCAGATAGCAATTATGAACAGTTGGCGGAAGAGATGGATGAATATGAACTTTAAGTGTGGTGAACTGCTTTGGTTGAACTGCATCTTCCGGTTATGGAAAGAGAAGTGCTTCAATACCTCGCCTGTCGGGGTGATGGAGTTTATGTCGATGCCACACTTGGCGATGGCGGACATGCCGAAGCAATTTGCCGCAACCTTTCACCGGCAGGCCGCCTGATTGGTATCGATTGGGATGATGCCGCATTATCCAGGGCGGAAGCACGGCTTTCAAGTTATTCAGACCGGGTTATCCTGGTTCACGATAGTTACACCAGGTTGGAAGAAGTTTTAAAGCAGTCAGGTTACCCGCAAGTTGATGGAATTTTAATTGACCTTGGCGCATCTACGTTACAGTTGATGGATGCAGAACGCGGGTTCTCGTTTCACCAGGAAGGCGATCTCGATATGCGCATGGATCGCCGCCGGTCGCTTACCGCCAGAGATATTGTCAACCAATACTCGGCCGAGCAGCTGGCAGAAATATTCTTCCGTTTCGGTGAAGAACGCTGGTCGAGACGCATGGCCGCCGCCATAGTGCGGGAAAGGGAAGAAATAGGGCCGCTTACTAACAGCAAACAGTTGGCAGAAATAATCAAGGCTGCGGTTCCGGCTCGCTACCGTCGCCAGGGTGGGCATCCCTCCCGCAAAGCCTTTCAGGCTTTAAGGCTTGCCGTTAATGAAGAGCTTACAAATATATCGACAGTGTTGCCGCAGGCGGTAAACTGCCTGCTCCCGGAAGGCCGGCTCTGTATTATAGCTTATCATTCACTGGAGGATCGCCTGATCAAGCAGTATTTTCGGGATGAGGCGAAAAAATGTAACTGTCCTCCATACAGACCCTGTCTTTGCCAGGAAGAAGCGACATTGACAGTCCTTACCGGAAAGGCTTTGAAACCTTCCGATGAAGAAGTAGAGACAAATCCCAGGGCGCGTAGTGCCCGTTTAAGAGCAGCTAAGCGAAATTAAACGGTAGGTATGAAAGGGTGAGTGTTATGCAGCAAGCGCGACAGCTATCGACAGGGCAAGGTTATGTGCCGCAGGTTCAGCCAAACCGTGGTCGGGTAGTAATTCCGCAGCCAGGGCACCGGTTACGTAAATTTAAACTGCTCCTGGTATTAGTAACCTGTTTTTTGCTCAGCCTGGCAGTAGTGGCCCAGTATTCGTCACTGGTAATTATGAATTACCGCTTAAATAGTGATCGGGTTGAATTGGCTGCGATGAAAGAAACAACCCGGGTTTTGGAACTTGAAGTCGCTGAACTCAGCTCTATTGGGCGGATAGAAACAATTGCCCGCGAAGAACTGGGTATGATCGAGCCGCAGTTGAATCAGTTAAGAGTGCTTACTGCCAGTCAGGGAACAGGTAATCGGCTGGGAGAGTGAAATAGATGACTGAGTTTGCTGTAAGCAGGGCTATGGTTCGCAAGCGGTTAATCGGAATATTTGTCATTACGGTGCTGATTACGCTGCTCTTAATCAGCAGGTTAGCCTGGATCCAGATAGTCCGCGCCGATGAACTTGACGAACAGGCCTGGCAGCAGTGGAACCACAATATTCTGGTTCGGACTTCCCGCGGTTCCATCTATGATCGGCAGGATAGACTTTTAGCCGGCAGCAGCACTGTAGATACTGTCGCTGCTATACCACCGCAAATTGCGGATGCACAAGCGGCAGCCGGTGCTCTGGCTCCGGTGCTCAAGATGGAAGCAGAAAGCATATATGATTTAATATCTCTGGAACGCAGTGCGATTTATATCAAACGCAAAGTAGACCCGGAGGTTTCCGGGGCGGTAAGAGAAATGAACATTCCAGGCATAATATTTTTTAAAGAAGAGAAAAGATTCTATCCCGCTGAAAACCTTGCTTCTCAACTGCTCGGTTTTGTAGGTATGGATCAGGGATGGGCTGGCCTGGAATTATATTACGAAAAAGAGTTGTGCGGTAATGAGAGCAGGCAGCTTTATCCTGCAGACGCCCGTGGTCGTGAGGTGCTGCATGAAATTGACCGTTTTAGTTCACCGCAGCAAGGCCTGGATTTGCATCTGGCTTTGGATGAAACAATTCAGCATATAGTTGAGAGAGAATTAGACCGGGTTATGGAAGAATCAGGTCCGCTTCAGGCTCTGGCCCTGGCAGTTGACCCCTATACGGGGGCAGTTTTGGCTGCTGCGTCAAGACCGGATTATATCCCGGAATCATATGATCAATTTGATCCGGAAAGCTGGAAGCTGGCACCTTTTACATCCTCCTTTGAGCCGGGCTCAACTTTCAAAATGATTACCCTGGCTGCTGTAGTTGAGGAAGGTCTTTTTGATCCGGAAGAGCGTTATTTTTGCCCCGGCTATGTAATCGTTGAAGGCAAGAAGATTAACTGCTGGACCCATGAGCGTGGTGGGCACGGTGATATCAGTTTTTTTGAAGCAGTTGGCGGTTCATGCAACCCGGTGTTTATAGAGCTAAGCAGGCGTTTAGGCAAGGATAAACTTTTTGAGTATATTGAAGCCTTTGGTTTTGGCCAGATTACCGGTGTTGACTATCCCGGTGAAAGTGCCGGTATGATTTTCGATCCCCATTTTGTAGGCCCGCTTGAGCTTTCCACAACTTCTTTTGGGCAGGGCATATCGGTAACCCCTATTCAGCAGGTAATGGCAATTGCGGCCATGGTTAATGGTGGTTACCTTTACAAACCTTACCTGGTCGAAGAAATCAGCAGCCAGGAGGGTGAAGCTGTTTTCGAGCGTGAGCCTGAGGTGGTCAGGCAGGTTATATCGGCCGAAACTTCCCGTAAGTTGGTAGAGATGATGGAAAGCGTTGTCTTAGATGGAACCGCTTATGCTGCTGCCGTTGAAGGTTATCGTGTGGCCGGGAAAACCGGAACTGCTGAGAAACTGGGCCTTGATAATCTTTATATGACCGACCAGTATATTTATTCGCTGGTCGGGTTTGCGCCGGTTGAAGAACCGCGACTCATTCTTTACGTGGCTGTGGATGGTGTTACCAGGGGTCCTCGCCTGGGAGTTCATACCAGCGCCCCCTTATTCAAAAGAATTCTCGAAGATACCTTAAATTATATGCAGGTTAACCCGTCAGAGATGGACCCGCTGGCGGAAGGGAGCACATTGCAATGATCATGAAGGGAACCGAAATAGTTAAAGCTTGCTCAGGCAGGCTGCTGCAGGGAGACCCCCGGCAGCAGGTAACCGGTTTTGCCATAGATTCAAGGCAAATCAAACCTGGCGACTTCTTTATTCCTTTCAGCGGTGAACAGACCAATGGTCACCGTTATATTGCTGCTGCCGCCTCAGGAGGCGCTGCAGGCGCTTTTTGTGCTCTTGATCAGACACCTGATGAGGCTATTCCAAAAGATTTTCTACTGATCGGTGTTGAAAATACTCTGGAAGCCCTGCAGCAGTTGGCCACTGCTTACCGGGACAGTTTTGATCTGCCGGTTGTCGCCATTACCGGAAGCAGCGGGAAAACGACAACAAAAGATTTCATCGCCGGTGTTCTTGCGGCAAAGTATAATGTTCTGAAAACTTGCGGCAACCTTAATAACGAAATCGGGTTGCCCTTAACCATACTGCAATTAGAAAAAAGCCACCAGGTAGCCGTGCTTGAAATGGGCATGAGCGCCAGGGGTGAAATTGAAACCCTGTGCCACATAGCAAAGCCTTCAATTGGTGTGATCACTAACATCGGTGAAGCGCATATTGAACTGCTCGGTTCAGTAGAAGCTATAGCACAGGCGAAAGCAGAACTTCTTGATTACCTCGGCTCAGGCGGGGTAGCCGTCCTCAACGGCGATGATCCCCGCCTCCTTGAATTTAGGAAACGCTTCCCGGGAAAGGCCTATAATTATGGCTTTAACCAGGGCGATATAAAAGGCATTGAGTTGTCTCAAAAGGGAGAAAAAAGCCTTTTCCGGGTGCGTTTTCCTGATAGAAGTGAAGGGTGGTTTGAATCGCCCCTACCGGGACGGGAGTCGGTCAGCAATGCCCTGGCGGCTCTTACCGTCGGCTATATCCTGGAGTTGAGTCTGCCGCAGATGAAAGAAGGTCTCGCTGCAAGCGAGGCCACGGCAGGTCGGCTCCAGGTTCTGTATAACAGCGAGGGTTTGGCTATTATAGATGACAGTTATAATGCCAACCCCAGTTCTGTGCGAGCTGCTTTAAAAGTGCTCGCTGATCTTGGTGGTTTTAAAACGGTTGCCGTTCTTGGCGATATGCTTGAGCTTGGCTCAACAGCCTCTGAAGCGCACCTAACTGCCGGGCGTTTTGCAGCAGAGTGCGGTATCGGATGTCTAATTGCTGTAGGTGAATTGGCCCAAAATTTTGCTGCAGGCGCTGAAAGCGCTGGTCTTAAGGTTTTTCGCTGTGCCAATCACGATGAAGCTCTAGATGTTTTGCGCAACCTGCCCCTGAATAAAAACTGGCACGTTCTGGTTAAGGGTTCAAGGGGTATGCGTATGGAAAAAATAGTCCAGGCCCTGATAAATTCGGAAGGAGAGGGAGGATAATGGCTGTCAAGATCATAAGTGCAGCACTGCTCACTTTTCTGGCTACTGTTATTGTCTGCCCTTTCTTTATTAACCGTATGAAGCAACTGCAATATGGTCAACAGATCAGGGATGACGGCCCGGCCCGGCATTCAATAAAAGCGGGAACTCCGACCATGGGCGGCGTGGTAATGCTTTTAGCGGCGGCAGCAGTCAGTATTATTTTCGCTGGTAAATCACCGGTACTTTACTTGCTGCTAATGATAACCCTCGGCTGTGGTTTAATCGGGTTTCTCGATGATTATTTAAAATTGTTTTTCAATCGCTCATTGGGGCTCAAAGCAAGGTCTAAACTGGCTGGCCTTATTGCCCTGTCACTCATCTATATTCTATTGTCCGGTTATATGGGGCTCTATTCAACGAAACTTGTGCTGCCCTTTTTTAACCTGATCTTTGATCTGGGAATAGTTTATCCCGCCTTTGTTTTTATTATTATCCTTGGCTTCAGCAACAGTGTTAATCTAACCGACGGGGTCGATGGATTGGCCGCCGGCACTTCGGCCATTGCCCTGATCGCCTTTCTCATTATCGCAATCATAACCGGATTTCCCGAAGCGGCAATATTTTGTGCGGCCCTGACTGGCGCATGTTTGGGATTCCTTATCTATAATCGTCACCCTGCCCGCTTATTCATGGGCGATGTGGGCTCACTTGCTTTGGGAGGCGCTTTAGCCGCCCTTTCCCTGGTGACCAAGACAGAGCTGTTTCTTGTTATCATCGGCGGTATTTTTGTATTGGAAGCGTTTTCGGTTATGGCCCAGGTTACCAGTTTTCAGTTAACCGGCAGGCGGATTTTTCTAATGAGCCCCCTGCATCATCACTTTGAATTAAAAGGCTGGTCGGAATGGCAGGTGGTAAAGGTTTTCTGGGGTGTTGCCCTATTGTTTGCAGTGACTGGTGTAGCAGTTTTTAGCCGCTAAATTAATGGAGGCGCTTTTGTGATCGATTTGATTAAAGGGAAAGAGGTATTGGTTGTTGGGATGGCCCGCAGCGGTATGGCAGCTGTCGAAATGCTGGCCGGAGCTGGCGCGGCTAAAATTACAGTAACAGACCACAAACAACCTGCAGAATTGCAGTCAGAACTGGCGAAACTGGCACGCTTACCGGTAGTGCAAGCTGTAACCGGTGGGAATCCCCCCGAATTAGTAACCACCTCTCTATCATTGATTGTGAAAAGTCCCGGTGTTCCTCCTAAATTAGAACTTTTAAGGCGAGCTGTTGAACTGCAGGTGCCGGTCATTTCTGAAATCGAACTTGCTTATGCCTTCATCAAGGCGCCTATTATTGGTATTACCGGAACCAACGGAAAAACGACTACTACGGCGTTGGTTGCGGCAATGCTGAAAGAGGCCCGCTTTGCCCCGGTTACAACAGCAGGAAATATTGGCGACCCTTTGAGCGGTCCGGCCGGCAAAATAAGCGCACAGGGGTTTATAGTTGCTGAACTGAGCAGTTTTCAACTTGAAAATATCAACTTGTTCCGACCGGTAGTTGCAGTGTTTTTAAACTTTGCGCCGGATCATATTGACTACCACTCCAGCTTGGAAAAATATTTTGCAGCAAAAGTAAGGATCTTCGAAAATCAGGGTGTGGGAGATTATGCTGTTCTTAACGCAGCAGATTGCGCAATTGCCGATTTGGCTCCTGCGATTAAAGCAAGAGTGATCTGGTTTGATCGGGCGCCGGTGCCTCTGGGAGTAGGGCTTGAAAATGACTGGCTCACTCTCTATAACCCGGGCTGCAGCCCACAACAGATTTGTCTGCGCGAAGAGCTGATGTTGCCCGGTGAACACAATCTCGAAAATGCGCTTGCCGCCGCGGCGGCAGCCTGGGCAGCAGGAGCTGATTTGACTTCGATCGGCCGGGTTTTACGCAGTTTCCGTGCTATCGAACACCGCCTGGAGCATGTAGCTGCCTTTGGCGGTGTTGACTATATCAACGATTCTAAGGGTACAAACCCCGGAGCAACAATTAAGGCGCTTCAGTCTTTCCCCGGCCGCAAAAAGATTTTGATCGCAGGCGGTAAAGATAAGGGCGGCAATTTTTCTGAACTGGCAGCACTGATTAAAGAGGAAGTGTGGTTGCTGCTGCTGATTGGAGAAACAAAAGATCAGCTTTCAAAAGAGGTCGCAGCAGCTGGTTTTACAAATTTCTGCACCTTTCCGACCCTGGAGGAAGCGGTAATCGCTGCCCACAAAGAAGCTCAGCCCGGAGATCTTGTTCTGCTTTCACCGGCCTGCGCCAGCTGGGATATGTTTACTGATTATGAGGCCCGTGGCAACCTGTTTAAGCAGCTGGTCCGAAACATGTCGGCTGCAATAAATGACAGAAAGGAGCATGGTGATGGATAAAAGCGCTAAAGGAAAGTGCGATTTTATTTTGCTGTTGATCATCATGCTGCTTTTGGCGATCGGTCTGGTCATGGTCTTTAGCGCCAGCTTTGTGCTGGCCGATGACAGCATGGGTGATTCATATTACTTTTTGAAAAGACAGGCTCTCTGGGTAGCGATCGGCCTGGTGGCCATGTATATATTTTCTCATCTTCATTACAATTTATTAAAGCGATTATCGCTCATCATTCTTTTGGCTAATTTTGTGCTCCTGGCTCTTGTCTATAGTGGTTTCGGGACAAATCTGGGCACCGAGGCAACGCGCTGGCTCGCTTTCGGGCCTCTTATCCTGCAGCCTGCCGAATTCAGTAAGCTGGCTTTGGTTATCTTCACGGCAGCCTATATGAGCAAGCGCAGGTTAAACATTCAAAAGCTTTTAAACAGCACAATTATACCGCTCGCCCTGGCCCTGGCAACCTTTTTGCTGATTCAGTTTCAACCGGACCTGGGCACTGCCCTGGTGGTTTTAGCCGGAAGCGCTTTGGTGGTTGTCTTTGCCGGGATGCCCCTCGCCCAGGTGACCGGTCTTGCCATGTTTTTTGTGCCGCCGCTGGCCTATTTTACAATTAAAGAAGAATACCGGGTTCAGCGCTTATTTACCTTTGTTGACCCCTGGGCTGACCCTTCAGGGTCGGGTTACCAGATTATCCAGTCGCTTTATGCCCTTGGTTCCGGGCACCTTTTCGGGGTTGGGCTTGGACGCAGCAGGCAGAAGCTCTTTTACCTGCCTGAACCACACAATGATTTTATTTTCGCCGTTATCGGCGAAGAACTAGGGTTAATCGGCGCTGTTACTGTTCTGCTGCTTTACCTGGTTTTTTTCTGGCGCGGTTTTCAGATTGCCCTGAAAGCCCCTGATCTTTTTGGCAGCCTCCTTGCTGCCGGTATTACTTTTATTATCGCCATCCAGGTTTTGATCAATATCGCGGTAGTGACCGGCTCGGTGCCGGTTACTGGTATTAACCTGCCTCTAATCAGCGCCGGCGGTAGTTCAGTGATGATTACCCTGATTGGCATTGGCATTCTCTTAAACATTTCGCGCTACAGCGCTGTAAGTAAGGCTTAAAAAGGAGATTAAAGATGAAAATATTAATCGGTGGAGGAGGAACAGGCGGTCATATCTATCCGGCGCTGGCTTTGGGCCGTTACGCGCTGGAAAAAGATCAAACTACCGATCTGCTTTTTGTCGGCAGCGCTGCCGGTCTTGAAAGCAAGATTGTTCCCTCGGCCGGTTTTAAACTGGTGACCATACCGGCGCGCGGGTTTCAGCGCAGTTTTAAAAAGATTGGTCTTGTAGCCTGGGATCTGTTTCGCGGTCTGAAAGAATCGGCAAAAATTATCAGTGAATTTAAACCTGATATAGTGCTGGGGACAGGTGGTTATGTTGCAGCACCTCTCGTGCTTGCAGCAGTTTTAAAGCGCTTGCCGGTGGTTATCCATGAACAAAACGCCTTGCCGGGTTTAACCAACCGCCTGATGGCGCCTTTTGTCAAAAGGGTTTGCCTCTCTTTTGAAGAGACGGGCAGTAAAATGCCTCGCTCCAGCAGACTTGTCTATACCGGTAACCCACGGGCCGGTGAAGTATTAGCAATAAGCCGCGCTGAAGGCTGTCGCTATTTCGGTTTTGATCCTTCACAGCGGACTATTCTGATCTACGGTGGCAGCAGGGGAGCTTTGCGGCTTAATGAAGTGGTAACTGCTTTTTTAAAAGAAAATCAACTGCCTGCAGGCGTTAATTTGATCTACGTTACCGGAGAGATCTATTACCGGGCGGTAGCAGATGAACTTGGCGCTCTTGACGAACGTATTAAACTATTTTCATACCTGGACCAGATGCCCGAAGCGCTTGCTGCTTCAGACCTGGCCGTGACCCGCAGTGGTGCTACTACTCTAGCAGAGTTGACCGCTCTGGGGTTGCCGGCAATACTGATACCTTCTCCGAATGTTGTTAATAACCACCAGTACTACAACGCCAGACTTCTTTCCGATTTCGGGGCGGCAGTCTTAATCGAAGAAGAAGATCTTGATGCTGTGCAACTGCAGCGTGAAATAGCAAGGCTTCTGGCTGCCCCTGACCTTCTTGCTGAAATGAGCAAACGCAGCAGGGCAATGGGCGTGCCGGATGCTGCGGAAAGGGTTTTCAAGTGCCTTCAGGAGGTGGCCTTATGAACATTGAGCAAGAATTACAAGCAACGCTTAAATGTACCATAAAAAAAGATGAACCCATGGCCCTCCACACTTCATGGATGGTAGGCGGCCCGGCAGACTATTATCTCTGTCCGACCAATATAGATGATCTGGTTGCAGTTATCCGCTATAGCGCCGAGCATAAACTGCCTCTTTATGTTATGGGTAATGGTACCAATCTGCTTGTTCTGGATGGAGGTATCAGAGGTCTGGTTGTTAATATTGGTGGCGCTTTTTGTTATATAAACAGTACTGAAAGCGGTTTGGCAGTCGGGGCAGGCACACCGATGACTTTAATGGCCAGAACCGCTGCTGAAAATGGTTTCATTGGCCTTGAATTTTGTGTTGGTATTCCCGGTTCACTTGGTGGGGCCGTGATCATGAATGCCGGGGCCTTTGGTGGTTATATCGGTGAGAAAGTAAGTTCTGTCAAGCTTGTTTCTACCGAGGGTGAACTTCTGACCCTGCCGAGAGAGAACCTGCAGTTTGGTTATCGCACCAGCAACCTGGTCGGCAGGGGCGCTATTGTAGAGGTAATGTTAGAGCTGAAAAAAGGTGACCAGGCAGAATCACTGAAGCTGATGGAACACTTTCTGAACGAACGCCGCCGCCGTCATCCAATCCAGCCCAGCGCCGGCTCAGTATTTCGCAACCTTCCTGACCAACCGGCCGGCCGGATTATTGAAAGCGCGGGCTGCAAGGGTTTAACATTCGGAGGTGCGCTTGTTTCAGAACAGCATGCAAATTTTATCGTTAATTCTGGGAATGCCACTGCGGCCGATATTCTAGCTTTGATCAAGGCAGTACAGGAAAAGGTCAGGGAAAAACATAATCTCGATCTTCATCCCGAAGTTAGAATTGTCGGCGAGGAGAATTTATCGTGAAACCGAAGAAAGATCACCTGAAGCTGGTCAGCGATAGCGGCAGAAAACCTGCCTGGAAAAAAGCGATTCGCTTTTTATTCAACCTGGTTGTCATTGTCGCCCTGATTCTTCTGCTAAAAAATGCAGATGCTTATTTTCGTATTAACAAGATTGATATTGAAGGATTGGGAGATCTGACAGCGGCCGAAATTTCCGATGCAGGTGGAATCAGGAAAGGTATGAGTATCTTTTTACTGCAGGAACAGAAAATAGCAGAAGATATTATGCGGCAGTTTCCCCAGGTAAAAAGCGTTGCAGTCAGCCGTAATTTACCAGATTCGGTGGTGGTTATCCTGACCGCTAGAATTGCGGCCGGCTATATTTTAACAGCAGATGGCTATTATTTAATTGATCGTGATGGGGTATGTTTCGCTACTGCTTTAGAACCGGTTGAAGGGTATCCCCTGATTTTAGGGATAGAAGGTGATATGGTTATTCCCGGAGCGCCCCTTGCCTGCCCTATTCGCAGGGAAGTTCTGCAAAAGTATTTTGCCTATTGGCCCGGTGATACCGGCCTTGAAGCTGCGGAGATTAACCTGAATGAAAGCTATAATCTGATTGTGCATACAGTTGATGGTTTGCAAATTTGGTTCGGGGACGGACGGGACATGGAAACCAAGTTGGCTCTGGTGCAGCAAAGCCTTCCCCATATTGTGGCTGACCCGGAAACCTATCTTGATGTCCGTTCCGGAAAACGGCTGGTTGTCTCTAAAAACGCCGTTAATCTTGAAAAGGAGGTGGAACCTTAAAAAAATAAAAAAGGAAATTGTTGATATGTGTTGAATAATTTAGTAGTTGCTGCACCATGATTGGAAGGGTAAGGGGGTATACAGATGATTAAAAAGAACTATCTGGTCGGTATCGATGTAGGCACAGTTGAAGTGAGGGTCGGGTTGGGTGAACCTCGCCCCGATGGGACTGTGAACATTATCGGTTTAGGTCTGAGCCCTTCCGATGGTGTAAGAAAAGGCGTTATCGTCGATCTGGAAAAAACAGTAGAATCGATTGCCAGTGCTGTCGAGGAAGCCGAGAGAATGGCCGGTTTTAAGATTGATTCCGCTTTTGTCGGCCTGAAAGGATTAAATATCGAACTGATCAATAACCGCGGCGTGGTTGCGGTCACTGCCGAAGATCGGGAAATACGTGTTGACGATCTGGAAAGAGTATTACAGGCAGCCAGGGTTATCGCTCTGCCCATGGATCGCGAAATTGTCGATGTAATCCCCCGGGAGTACATTGTTGATGGGTTTGATGGAATCAGGGATCCGGTCGGGATGTTGGGAGTCAGGCTTGAGGTCGATGCCCTGATCGTAACCAGCCTGACAACTTCACTGCATAATCTGCTTCGCTGCATAAACCGGGCCGGCATCAATATCAGGGGGCTCGTTTTACAGGCGATGGCCAATTCTGAGATATCCCTTTCTTCTGATGAAAGAGATTTAGGTGTTTTCTTAATTGACATCGGCGGCGGAACTACCGAAATTGCGCTTTTCCAGCACGGTAAGCTGCAAAAAATGGCGGTGATTCCGGTCGGCGGTGACCATATTACCACAGATCTTGCTGCCGGTATGCGCATTAATCACCACACGGCGGAAGATTTAAAGAAGAATCATGCTTCAGCCCTCTTGTCACTGGCCGAAAGTGAACCAAAGATAGAAATTAAGGCAGTAGGCAGCAACGAGCTAAGGCTGGTATCGGAAAGAGAGCTCACAAGCTATACCGAGCCGCGGGTCCAGGAGATATTTCAAATTGCGAAGGAAGAAATGGTGAAAATGGGCTGGAACTACTTACCGCCAGCCGGGGTGGTTTTGCGCGGTGGTGTCGCCTCTATGAAAGGGATTACTGAAGTGGCAAAGGTCTATTTTGAAAGTGATCAGGTAAGGCTGGCCAACTTTGATGTGGTCGGCATTCAGAATCCTATTTACTCAACAGTAGTCGGACTGCTCTACTATGTTCAGCGTTATCAGCCGAGGATGCAGATTCAGGAGCGGGGCAGACCAACCAAAAAGCGCGGACCGGGTTTCTGGCAGCGCCTGAAAGATTGGATGACCGATATTATTGAATAAAAGAAAAGAGCATACCACTATTAGGAGGTGCTTTTAATGATTGAGTTTGATATTGAAATGGAACAATTTGCTTCTATAAAAGTAGTTGGCGTAGGCGGTGGGGGCAGCAATGCCGTAAACCGCATGATCGCCGCAGGATTACAGGGAGTAGATTTTTGTGCTGTCAATACCGATGCCCAGGCTCTCTACCTGGCTAATGCCGCGACCAAGCTGCAGATCGGTGAACAGCTCACCAAGGGCCTTGGCGCCGGGGCAAACCCGGAAATAGGGCGTAAAGCAGCTGAAGAAAGCCGCAATGAAATTGAGGCCATGCTAAAAGGAGCCGATATGGTATTTATTACCGCAGGTATGGGCGGCGGAACCGGTACCGGTGCGGCGCCTGTTGTAGCTGAGATCGCTCAAAAACTTGGCACACTGACCGTTGGCGTGGTAACCAAGCCTTTTTCCTTCGAGGGAAGAAAGCGCAAGCAGCAAGCCGAAGAAGGCATCGCTTTCCTGAAAGACAGGGTAGACA
The DNA here is from genome assembly GCA_964456945.1 of uncultured Syntrophomonadaceae bacterium. Classification (GTDB taxonomy): domain Bacteria; phylum Bacillota; class Dethiobacteria; order DTU022; family DTU022; genus CAYWDA01. The sequence continues at coordinate 14,168 of CAYWDA010000062.1, read as the reverse complement.
CCCTGATTACCATTCCCAACGATCGCCTGCTGCAGGTGGTCGAAAAGAAAACACCAATTCTGGAAGCCTTCAGAGTAGCCGATGATGTTTTACGGCAAGGCGTGCAGGGCATTTCCGACCTAATTGCCGTTCCCGGTTTGATCAACCTTGATTTTGCCGATGTGCGCACAATTATGTCAGAAACCGGTCCGGCCCTGATGGGCGTTGGACAGGGCAGCGGTGAAAACCGTACTGTTGAAGCGGCAAAAGCGGCAACCAGCAGTCCACTGCTTGAAACATCAATCGAAGGAGCCCGTGGCGTGCTGATCAATGTAACTGGCGGCACTGACCTTGGTCTCTATGAAGTGAATGAAGCGGCCGATATCATCGCCAGCTTTGCCGATCCCGATGCTAACATAATCTTCGGGGCGGTAATTGACGAGAACTGCCAGGATCAGGTGCGAGTTACCGTAATTGCCACCGGCTTCCGCACCAAGCAGCAGAGCGGTTTTAAACCGACTCTCGCCAGTGTAGGGGGCGGTAGTGCTTACTCCCGTGGTGAAAACCTCGACTCACCAGCCTGGTCACGCTGGCAGGAAAGAGAAAAGATCGTTAACGAGTAGCATTGATGTTACTATAAATTAAGCTCAAAACCCGGCAGCAGCAACGCTCGCTGCCGGGTTTATTTTTAGTATCCTTCGCATCACTTGTTGCCTACTTTTTGTATCGGAAGAAATAGCAGAAGAAAAAGCCGCAAAAACTCTTTACACACTATATATTGTGGTTTATAATAATATAAATGCAATATATTGATTAGGAGAGCGAAATCATGAAATGCCCCTACTGCGGTGAGCTCGACACCCGGGTTCTTGATTCCCGCGCTACCCAGGACTCATCAGCAATCAGGCGCCGGCGCCAGTGCATCAACTGTGCCAACCGCTTCACGACCATGGAAAAGTTAGAGGAAGAACCGATTGTCGTGATCAAACGCGATGGCCGCAGGGAACTGTTTGACCCCGCAAAGATTCTCAGGGGTTTAATCCTCGCCGGGCAGAAGCGCGATATTCCTCTTTCACGCTGGGAAGAAGTAGTCGAGAACCTTGAACAAGAACTGCGCAGCAGTTACACCAGGGAGGTAACGGCCGACCAGATTGGCGACATAATCCTGAAACGACTGCGTACTATCGACGAGGTAGCCTATGTCCGTTTTGCTTCGGTATTCCGCCAATTTCCCGATGTGGAAGCATTTAAAACCGAACTGGAAGAGATGCTGCAGGATAAAAACGGCAATAACCGGGGCAAATAGGAATCACTTCAAGAGATTCAGTTATTATTACAATTGCTGCAGGATACTGACTATAGGTGGTTGGTCAACAAGGAGGTAGTTGCTTTGAACGATGGTGCTTTCATCGAAATACGCAAACGAGACGGACGAGTTGTATCTTTTGACCCCGAGAAAATTACCGACGCTATCTTTAAAGCGGCTAAGGCGGTCGGTGGAAGTGACCGCAGTATTGCTGAAAACCTGACCCGTCAGGTTATTAAAAGCCTGCAGGAACAAGCGCATAACGGTGTTACGCCTACGGTTGAAGAAGTGCAGGATGCAGTCGAGGTCTCTCTGATTGAAAACGGCCACGCTCGCACTGCCAAGGCCTATATTCTCTACCGTGATCGCCGCACGCGCATCAGGGATGGCAAGTCAGAGTTGATGGATGTAGTTAAAGAGATTTTGGTAGAAACTAGCCGTGAAAATGCCAACGTCAACAATTCTCCTTCGGCAAAAATGCTGCAAATTGCCATGGCCGCCAGCAAGCAGTATTACCTGAGCAACCTGCTGCCTGAAGAATATGCCCGGGCCCACGAGGATGGGGTAATGCATATTCACGATCTTGATTATTACAGTAAAACCCTGAACTGCCTGCAGATTGATCTTTCCAGGCTGCTGCAGGTAGGATTCAATACCGGCTATGGCTATATCCGCCCACCGAAGCGCATTGCTTCGGCTGCAGCACAGGCGGCAATTATTTTGCAAAGCAATCAGAATGATATGTTCGGTGGTCAGAGTTTCCCTCACTTTGATCGTAGTATGGGCGAACTGATCCGCACCCTTAAGGAAAAGCCGGGCTACGACGAAGTATACCAGGCGATGGAGGGTCTTATTTACAACCTCAACACCATGCACAGCAGGGCAGGTGCCCAGGTGCCCTTCAGCTCTATTAACTTCGGTAGCGATACGTCAGATGAGGGGCGCATGATTTCCAGGGCAATTCTTGAGGCTTTCAAGCGCGGCCTGGGACGCGGGGAAACCCCGATCTTTCCCAACCTTGTATTTCGAATCAAGGGTGGCGTAAACTTTAGTCCCGAAGATGTTAACTACGATCTTTACCGCCTGGCCCTGCAGGTGGCATCAAGGCGCATGAACCCGACTTTCAGCTTTATGGACAGCAGTTTTAACCGTGCTTACGGTGACGAAGTTTCCTACATGGGTTGCCGCACCCGCGTTATCGCCAACCGTCACGGAGCAGAAGTTTCTGCGGGGCGGGGTAACATTGCTCCGGTTACACTTAATCTGCCGCGCCTGGCCCTCGAGTGCAAGGGTCAGCAGGAACTCTTTTTTGTGCAGCTTGACCGCTTGCTGCGCATTGCTTCACGGCAGCTTCTGCATCGTTTCGAAGTGCTTTCGAGGTTACGGGTTCGTGATCTGCCTTTTTTGATGGGGCAGCAACTTTACCTTGATTCAGATAAACTTGGCCCCGAGGACAATATTCGTGAAGTTATAAAGCATGGTACCCTGGCTATCGGTTTTATTGGGCTGGCAGAAACATTGAATATGTTAATCGGTAAGCATCATGGCGAAGATGCTGAAGCCCTGGAATTAGGTCTGAAAATAGTTGATCACATGCGTCGCAGGGCAGACAGTTACAGCGATGAATACGATCTTAACTTTGTTCTCGTTGCCACCCCGGCAGAGGGTCTTGCCGGTCGTTTCGTGGCTATTGATCGTGAGCACTTCGGCACAATTCCCGGCGTTACCGATAAAGATTATTACAGCAATTCATTTCATGTGCCGGTTTATTATGCCATGTCGATGTTTGACAAAATTGCTGCCGAAGGGCGCTTTCATCAGCTTTGCAATGCCGGTCACATCAGCTATACTGAGCTTGAAGCGCCACCGGTCCACAACATCGATGCTGTTGACAAGATTGTCCGCCACATGGCGGCTTCAGACTTTGGCTACGGTGGTATTAATTATCCCCTTGATGAGTGTCGAGTTTGTTCCAACAGTGGTGTTTTCAGCGCAGAATGTCCTCAGTGCGGCAGCTCTGAAATCAGAAGAATCCGCCGCATAACCGGTTACCTGTCTACCGATGAACGTTTCAACCCGGCAAAACTCAGTGAGCTGAAAGACAGGCGGGTTCACTATGCGCCACGTGATCAGTAGTGAAAATGAGACTGGCCGGTCTGCAGCCCGAAAGCATAGTCGATGGCCCCGGTATTCGCTTCACAGTTTATTTCCAGGGTTGTTCGCACCGCTGTCCGGGTTGCCACAACCCTGAAACACATGATCCTGCCGGGGGTAATTTAGTTCAGTTAGATCAGCTGCTCGTGCAGATTGAGCGCAACCGGGCTGTCGGTGGGGTTACCTTTTCGGGAGGAGAACCTTTTGAGCAAAATACGGCCGCTGCTGCCCTTGCCGCAGAAGTTGTCAGGCTCGGCCTTGATCTGGTCATCTACAGCGGCTATACTTTTGAAGAATTGATTAATAAAAGTCAAAGTGATCAAAGCACGGGGTATCTGCTTCAGGCTGGCCGCCTGCTGGTCGACGGCCCTTTTGTGCAGGCTGAAAAAGACCTGAACCTGGCTTACCGCGGATCTCGCAACCAGCGTCTGATCGACCTGCCCCGTTCTCTTAACGCGGGGAAAGCAGTCTTATTCTCTCTAAACGATCAGTAAGCGGTAGTTGTGCTAATGGAACACCTGGAAAGCAGGAGGGAAAAGCGACTTCAAACTTCAGCGCAAAGAAAACCTGGCCTATCTGCAGGCGCCGCTGCTTAACAAAAGCGGACTGGTTGACCATGCCTTTTCCACCCGACTTGGCGGCTGCAGCAGTGGGGAATTCACTTCACTTAATACTGCCTTTCATACCGCTGACAGTGTGGAAAATGTGCTTGAAAACAGGCACCGTTTTTTCGACAAATTCGGCTACGATTTTCACTTTCTGGTTTCCGCGCACCAGGTTCATGGAACGGAAATAAGCCTTGTTGATTCGTCCCACCGAGGTGAAGGAGCACTTCCGGGAAGCGTTCGGAAAGATTGCGACGCTCTGGTTACCACTGTTGTCGGCTTACCTATAACCGCTTATGCAGCAGATTGTATGCTCATCTACTTTCACTCACAGCAGCCGCCTCTTGTGGCTATAGCCCATGCCGGCTGGCGTGGTGCGCTTGGCAACATGGGGGCAAAAGTAGTTCACTATCTGGAAGAAAACTTTGCTGTCGACCCGGGCCGCTTGCTTGTTGCTCTCAGCCCGGCAATCTGCCGGGATTGCTATATCATAGATGACAGTACGGCTAATGAATTTAAAGCTGCCGGCTGGTCCGGCGCTGATTACCTGGGAAAAGCGGCAGCGGGGGGTTATCATTTAGATCTGCCAGCTGTTAATGCCAATCAGCTTATTTCTACCGGAGTAAAAACGGAACACCTGGCGCAGAACAACTGGTGTACATCCTGCCGGAATGATCTATTTTATTCTTACCGCCGTGACCGGGGGGCAACCGGTAGAATGATCGGTTTTATTGCCTTAAAAAACAGCGCAGGAGGCAGTGAAGGTTGAGTAATAAGCGCCCGAAATATAATCAGCAGCATTTAAAAGTGCTTCCGGGAGAAGGCAAACGGTTCAGTTTTTCCAATTTTAAACAGGCACTGGTTTTCTACCTCTTGCTGCTCATAGCCCTGGTAGTTATTATCCAACTTGGTTACCATTGGCTTGGTGACCAGTATTTAGCCTGGCGTCTGCAGGTTGTGGCAGCTGAACCGGGTGTGATGCAGGAAGAAGTAGATGTTAATGGTGTAGTCACACGTCTGGAAGAAGTAGTAGCATCTCCTGCTGCAGGGATGATTTTGCATCTGGCCGCCGCCGGTGAAAGATTTCCGGCAGGAAGCAAACTGGCAACTATAGGTGTTTTGTCCATGACAGAAATGCAGGCGCTGCGCGGCAGTGAAGAACAGGAACCGGATGAAGATCTTTGGGATCAGCTGACGGTTTACTGGCAGCAGGTATTTAAAGCAGAAGATGATCATGAAGGCGTAATTATGAACGAAGCAAGCGAAGATGAAAACAACGCACCCCTTCGGGACCCCGGCACTTTTCAGGAACTAATTTTAGTTTACAATGAAGAACCGGGCCTGCTCTCAACATATATCGACGGGCTGGAAAACTTTAACGGTCCATACTACCCGCTGCCTGTTGAAAACACTGCTGATGATGATCAAAATGTTGATCAGGGCCGCAAGGGTTTTCTGCTTAAAGAAGGCGATCTTGTCGATGTCGGTCAGCCCATCCTGAAAATAGTCAATAATTGGCAATGGTATTTTAGTCTGGCCCTCCCCCTGCACCCTGGCCGGACCCTGGCAGATCTGCCGGAACTGGATATTATTTTTGCCTTTAGCGAGCAGGATGCTGTTCCGGCGATCCTTTACAATGCAGAAATTGATGAGCAAAATCAAGAAGTGCGCCTGACTTATCTGATTGAAAAACAGCTGCCCGGGTTTGACCAGGCTCGCTTTAGCGATGCAACTTTGATTTACAGCCGTCGGCAGGGTATAATTGTTCCTGAAGAGGCGATCTTCGATAAATCAGGACAAATTGGCCTTTACCTTAACCAGGGCGGCAGGGTAGTATTCCAACCGGTCAGTGTTGTTCAGCGTCAGGATGGAAACGCAATGGTTGAAGATTTGGAAGCCTATAGCATAGTCATTACCCGTCCTGATCTGGTTCAGGAAGGGCAGCGTCTCAATTAATAAAAGCAATGCAAGCCCGGCCGGGTTTGCGTGAGAGAAGGAAGGCCTATGCCAGCTGAAAAATACAGGCAGGTTATGTTACAGATTACTGAAGCAGCTCTCCGATCGGGTCGCGATCCCGGTGCGGTAAAATTGATTGCCGTAACGAAAACTGTTGGAATCGAAATGGTGCGTCGTGCCGCTACCCTGGGCATTGAAGATTTTGGCGAAAACAGGGTCCAGGATGCTGCAGATAAGGTTGCTGCAATGCCCGACCTGCGGTGGCATTTTATCGGCCACCTGCAATCAAATAAGGTTAAAGAAGTATTGCCCGCTTATGTATTGATTCACTCGCTTGATCGACTTTCTCTGGCCGAAGCGCTGCAGGACCAGGCTAAAAAAGTTGGACGCCCTGCAGAGGTATTGATCCAGGTTAACGTAAGCGAGGAACAAAGTAAATTTGGGCTTGCTCCTGATGAACTGCCGGCTTTTCTGGAAAAGATCTCTGCTTTCGATCAGATTAGGGTCAAGGGCCTGATGACAATGGCCCCTTACCTTGAAGACCCTGAAGAAACGCGATCTTATTTCAGGCAGTTGCGGTTACTGCGCGATGCAAATCAGAAAGAAGGGCTCGCCTTGCCTGAATTATCCATGGGTATGACCAACGATTTTTTTGTAGCTGTAGAAGAAGGAGCCACCATGGTGCGCATTGGCAGCGCCCTTTTTGGCTAATTAAATAAAAGCAGGTGATGATCATCAACAGGTTAGTGGCAGACGGATTGCTTATACTGGTTCAAATCTATTATTATATAATCTTTGCGAGAATCATTATGTCCTGGTTTATAACCGGGGCTGGCGGTAACCAGCTTTTGGCAGATATCTACAGGGTGGTCTATATTTTAACTGAACCCCTGCTGGCCCCGTTGCGCAAGGCTATTCCCATGATCCGGGTCGGTATGGGTTACCTTGACCTTTCACCATTAATCCTGCTGATTCTGGTCAGGCTTGTTCAACAGATGATTTTCCGCTATATATACTTCTAGATCGGGAGCGTGTAAAGTGACGACAGTATCCCCCTTGTCAGACAGTGAGAAGCAATGGCTAAAGCATTTTGAGCGTAAACTGGGAGAGCTGCATGGCGGTAACAGCTATAGCACAGCTTTTTTAGATCCGCGTCAATTGGAACTGGCTGAGACTTTGCTTGCCAAAATGCCGGACCTTGCTTATAGTGTTTACGGCGGTTATCCAGAAGCAGAAAGAAGTGCTCTGGCCGTTTACCCGGCTCACCAAAAAGGCATCTTACCGCCTGTTGCCGCGGTGATGGTTGAGTGGGGCAGTGAAGATAGTGAAATAAGCCACCGCGATCTGCTGGGGGCGGTATTGGCCCTGGGCCTGCGCCGTGATCAGATTGGCGATATCATTATGCTGCAGGAAGGCGGAGCAGCGATGATGGTTGCCGATTCAAAGGCTGAGTACGTCTGTGCTAACCTTTTACAGGTCGGGCGTATGCCTGTAAGCTGTGCAGTAACTGACCCTGATCAGCTGCCAACGGCTAAAGATGATGGCAGGGAAATTAAGGGAACTGTGGCCAGCCTCAGAGCAGATGCCGTACTATCTCTCGGTTTTGGCATTTCCAGATCCAGGGTTGTTTTGCTGGTTAAGGGCGGTGTAGTGAAGGTTAACTTCAGGCCGATCAGCTCACCCTCTCAGCAACTGAAAGAAGGCGACCAGTTGTCATTAAAAGGGAGAGGACGCCTGCTCATTTCCGAAGTGGAAGGTGAAAGCCGTAAAGGTAGAATACGCCTAAAATTGAAAAAATATAGTTAAAGATGCAGGAAAAGCAGCCTGTTCGTCGAAATTCTACCAAAGTAATCAAGGGAGGGCTATTAATGACCATTACACCTATGGATATCCAGAATAAAGAATTTGAGCGTTCTTTTCGCGGCTATGATATTGAAGATGTGGATGAGTTTTTAGATCGGGTTGCCAAGGACATTGAAGGTTTAATGCGTGATAATATGGAGTTGAAAGATCAGATCAACCAGCTGCTGGAGAAAAATAAGAACTATCAGAAGCTGGAAGAAACAATGCATAATGCCATCGTTGTTGCCCAGGAAACGGCTGAAGAAGTGAAGCATTCTGCAAAGCGTGAGTCAGATTTAATCAGGCGTGAAGCTGAAAGCGAGGCAAAGCGCATTGTTGATGAAGCCCGCAGCCGCTCAGGCAAGATCATGTCCGAGCAGGAAGAGCTTATCAAACAGGCCCAGATTTTTAAAATGCGTTTTCGATCTTTCGTCGAAGCGCAGCTGGCCGCTCTTGAAAGTGAAGATTGGCTTGAAGATTCGAAGACGGAATTTGCGAAAAGCGAACCACGACGCAGTTTTGAACCTCAACCTGATTTTGAACCACAACCGGTTCCAGAGGCAAAAGACGATTTTGAGCCAACCCCTGAATTTGAACCAATAGCTGATTTTGAACCCGAACCTGATCCTGAATTTGAATCTAAAGTAAGATTTGAAGCGGCAAGCGATTATGAAGCGAAACCGGATTTTGAAGCCGAGCCGGAATTCCGCCCTGCCCCGGATCACGACTTTGAAACTGACCCTGAATTTTAAGATCTCTTTGCCTGGTTAGATTGATTTTGTCAGTATAAAATGTTACAATCTAGCGCAAGTGCTGTGAACGGGACATAAAAGCAGATGCTAAAGCTTAACCAGAGAGCCGGTGAAAGGTGAGAGTCCGGCAAAGCAGGCCTGCTGTAAATCACCCGGGAGCTCCCGCGCGAAATCTTTAAGTAGGAGAAACTAGACGCGGGCGGTGGCCGCCGTTACCGGTTTTTGTGAAAGTGGCCTGCAGCTTGCTGTGCGGCCAGGAGGGTGGTACCACGGGAGAAAATCTCGTCCCTTAGGGGGCGAGTTTTTATTTTAACTGGCCAGGAATGAGGGCTCACCTGGCAGAAAAAATGCCAGATGGGTATAGCCGAATTCTGACTTGTAAAGGAGATTGATCATGGACTACAAAGATACACTTAATTTGCCGCAAACCGAATTCCCGATGCGCGCCAACCTGCCGCTGCGCGAACCGGAAATACTTGAAACCTGGGCTGCTATGGATATCAATAAAATTGTACGCGAGAACCGCAACGGCGCCCCCCTATATATTCTGCACGACGGACCGCCCTATGCCAACGGCGATATCCATATGGGCACAGCGCTGAATAAAGTGCTCAAAGATATCATTAATAAATATAAGACAATGTGCGGGTTTGACTGCCCTTACGTGCCGGGCTGGGATACACACGGCCTGCCGATCGAGCATCAGATCATTAAAACGAAAAAAATTAAACGTAAAGAGATATCCGACCTTGAATTTAGAGTAATGTGCCGTGAATATGCTCTTCAATACGTTGATATTCAGCGCGAGCAGTTCAAGCGGCTAGGCGTGCGCGGTGACTGGGATAACCCATACCTGACCCTGGCCCCGGCTTTTGAAGGCCGTCAGATTAAAATATTCGGAACCATGGCCGATAAGGGCTTTATTTACAAAGGCATGCGCCCTGTCTACTGGTGCGCAAGCTGTGAGACAGCGCTTGCTGAAGCCGAAATCGAATATGGCAATAAAAAATCGGAATCAATCTACGTCAAGTTTCCTTTTACAGACGATCACGGCCTGCTGGGCGGCACCGAAAACCGCTACTGCCTGATCTGGACGACCACTGCCTGGACTATTCCGGCTAACCTGGCTATCGCCCTGCATCCCGATCTTGATTATGTTCTCGCTGATGCCGGCACTGAACAATACCTGCTTGCTGAAGGTCTGCTTGAGGAAGTTTCGCACATTATGGGCGCCGATAAGCCCTGGCCGGTATTGAAAAAGTTTAAAGGAAACGAACTAGTCGGTCTTACCTGCCGTCACCCGCTATTTGATCGTGAATCTGTTCTGTTAAATGGCGAACATGTAACCCTTGAACAGGGCACCGGTTGTGTTCATATTGCTCCGGGTCATGGTTACGACGACTTTGTTATCGGCCAGGCCAATGATCTGCCAGTCCTTAGCCCGGTTGATGATTACGGTGTATTCACTACTGAAGCAGGCCAATACGCGGGTATGCGCTATGATGTCGGGGGTAAAGCGGTTACAGAAGATCTTAAAAATGAAGGTGCACTGCTGAAAGTAATTCCTCTTGAGCACCAGTATCCAAACTGCTGGCGCTGCAAAGAGCCGATTTTATTCAGAGCCACTGAGCAATGGTTTGCCTCGATTGACGGTTTTCGTAAAGAAGCGCTTGAAGCAATCAAGAAGGTAAACTGGACACCCTCCTGGGGAGAAGAGCGCATTTATAATATGGTCTCTGAAAGACAGGATTGGTGCATCTCACGCCAGCGGGTCTGGGGAGTACCGATTCCAATCTTCTACTGCACTTCATGCAATACACCGATTATCAATAATGATACCATTGAAGCAGTAAGTGATCTCTTTACCCGCGAAGGCTCAGATGCCTGGTATGCCCGTGAAGCAGAAGAGATACTGCCGGCCGGTTTCAGCTGCCCTGCATGCGGACACGGCAAGTTCCGTAAAGAAAAAGATACCATGGACGTCTGGTTTGATTCCGGTTCCAGTCATGCAGCGGTGCTCGAAACACGCCCAGAGCTGCGCTGGCCGGCAGACCTTTATCTGGAAGGCAGTGACCAGTATCGTGGCTGGTTCCATTCGTCGCTGCTCACAGCGGTGGCAACAAAAGGCCAGCCTCCTTATGACGCCGTGCTCAGCCACGGTTGGGTAGTTGACGGAGAAGGCAAAAAAATGTCTAAATCACTCGGTAACGTGATCGCCCCGGAAAAGATCATCAAGCAGTATGGCGCCGATATTTTACGCCTCTGGGTCTCATCGGCAGACTTCACCAGTGATATTCACCTTTCGGATCTGATTCTGAAGCAGCTGATTGAGGTTTACCGTAAGATTCGCAATACTACCCGGTTTTTGATCAGCAACTGTTTCGATTTTGATCCTGATACCCAGGCTGTTGATTACGGCGCGATGGAAGAGATTGACCGCTGGGCACTTTACCGCCTGAACTTACTGGTTGAAAAAGTGACCGGCGCTTATGAAAAATATGAATATCATCAGTTTTTCCATGCTCTGCATAACTTCTGCGTAGTTGATATGAGCAATATCTATCTTGATGTGATTAAAGATCGTCTTTACTGTTCTGACCCTGATGACCCGGCCCGTCGTTCGGCACAGACTGCTTTAATGCTTATTCTAGAGCGCCTGGTGTTGTTGATGGCGCCAATTCTTACCTTTACAACAGAAGAGATTTGGCAGCACCTGCCCGGGCGGCACAAGCAGAGCGTTCAACTGGCCGATTGGCCTAAGCCGAACCCGGTCTGGGCTGATCAAGAAATTGATCTTCGCTGGCAGTCACTGCTTGAAGTACGGGAAGAGGTGACCTGGGCTCTCGAACAAGCTCGCAAAGATAAAGTAATCGGTGGTTCTCTGGAAGCATCCGTTACGATCTGGGCTGACGATCAACTATACTCTAGCCTGCAGGCTTATAAAGACCAGTTACCGACACTATTCATTGTATCTGCAGGCAATCTGGAGAAAGGGCCTGACCAGGCTCCGGCAGCGGCAGCTAAGGGTCAGCACCTGCCAATTAGCATGCTGGTTGAAAAATCTAACGGTCACAAATGCCCGCGCTGCTGGATCTTTACCGATTCAGAAGAAGAACTTTGCCCCCGTTGCAGCAAAGTAGTCGCCGGTCTAACTTAACAAGAGGACGGAGGAGAATCTTGCGCCTGTTTACAATTGCAGCAAGTATTATTGTGCTTGATCAGATCAGCAAGTACGTTATAGTATCACTGATGCAGGTCGGTCAGTCTATACCGTTGATCAATAATTTTCTGCATATCACTTATGTGCGCAACCCGGGTGCTGCTTTCGGTATGCTGCCTTACCAGACCCTGTTCTTTGTTCTGGTTACCCTGGTTGTAGCCGTTCTGATAATCTACTACTATCGTACCCTTTCCGATGATCACAAGTGGCTGCGTTTCGGGCTGGCCCTGCAGTTGGGCGGCGCCATAGGTAACTTGATTGATCGTGTCATGGAAGGTTATGTCGTTGATTTTATTGATTTCAAGATCTGGCCGCCGGTTTTTAACGTTGCCGATTCGGCAATCGTGATTGGCATTGCCATATTTATCATCGCCTTTTGGCGTGACCCCGAATTACGGGGCGAGGGGATCTGAACTTATGTATCCTGAAATACTGCGTATTGGCAGCCTGACTGTTCATTCCTACGGACTGATGATGGCCCTGGCCATACTTGTGGCTGCAATTGCCATTTATCGTGAAGCTCCGCGTGAAAAAATTGATCCGGACCACGTTTTGGAAGCGGTAATTGTTGCTGCCCTATTCGGATTGCTTGGCTCACGAATTCTTTATATCGCTCTTAACTGGGGCTATTACAGCACTAAACCGTTATCGGCTATCTTAACACAGTTTGAAGGGCTTACCTTCTACGGGGCCATGTTCGGCGGCGTAATTGCCCTATTTATCTGGTCAAGGTGGCGTCAGTTCGGCTTCCTGAAGATGGCCGACCTGCTTGCCCCGTACCTGGCGCTCGGTTATGCTTTCGGCAGGGTTGGCTGTTTTTTAAATGGTTGTTGTTACGGTAAAGAATCTACTGTTCCCTGGGCTTTGCCGATTAACATGGCCGACACTGTTCTGCGCCACCCGGTTCAGCTTTATGCTGCTTTTGGCGGCCTGATCATTTTCATTCTGCTCAAACTGTTGCGGCCACACCGGCCTTTTGTCGGCTTTTTGGTGCTTGCTCTATTTGCTCTTTACGGTATTCTACGCTTCGTCGTCGAATTCTTCCGTTACAGTGATATTGCCTGGATTGGTCTCTCCACCGCCCAGATCTTCAGCCTGGGGTTAACTATATTATCACTGGCTGCTATCGCAATTTTTAGTGAGGTATGGGTGGAACTAGGGCGCAAAAAAAGATGAAGGAAAATGATGCCAAAGCTTCAACTAACCTGGAGATGGACGTAAAAAGTGAGGATGCCGGTCGTCGCCTTGATCTGTATATCTCCGAACAGGTAGAATCTGTTTCCCGCAGCCGGGTTCAAAAATTGCTTGACGTTGGCATGGTTCGAATCAACCAGGCTGTTTGCCGTGATAAGAATTACCGCCTGCAACCCGGTGACCGGGTCAGTCTGACCATACCCCCGCCTGAAGAGGCGACAGTCAGGGCTGAAGAGATAGCACTTGCCATCGTCTATGAAGACTCTGATCTTCTCGTTTTAAACAAACCGCGCGGCATGGTAGTTCACCCGTCGCCCGGCCATGCGCAGGGCACCCTGGTCAATGCTCTGCTCAGCCACTGCAGTGATCTTTCGGGAATTGGTGGGGTAATGCGCCCCGGAATAGTTCACCGTCTCGACAAAGATACTTCGGGGCTGCTGATAGTTGCTAAAAATGATCTGGCTCACCGCTCGCTGGCTACCCAGCTAAAATCGAGAAAGCTCAGCCGCGTTTACATAGCCCTGGTTTGTGGAAAAGTTACACCTCGCCTGGGCCGCATTGAAGCCCCTGTCGGCCGCCACCCCCGCCATCGTAAGAAAATGGCGGTCATAACCGGGGGAAGAGAAGCTGTAACCCGTTTCCGGGTCTTAAAACATTTCAAGCGCTACAGTCTGTTGCAGCTCAGCCTGGAAACAGGCCGCACACATCAGATTCGTGTTCATCTGGCCCATCTGGGCTACCCCATAGTCGGCGATTTGACCTATGCCAGGGGCGGCTGGAGCGACCTGCCCCCTGAGCTAACAGCACCGCAAGCTCTGCATGCCCACCGGATCAGTTTTACCCACCCGCGCAGCGGCAAAACAATGCATTTTTCCGCCCCCCTGCCCGAAACATTCAAAAAAGCCCTGCACTGGCTAAAGGCCAAAGAATAAAGCAAATCTGGCAAACCTGAAATTGCTGCACACTATGTTCATATTTATAGCTGCTTCTGCTGACAATCTACTACTGAAGGTTGAACAGAGCCCGCAGGCGCTGATCTTGCGGGTTGACTGTAATCGTGCTGTAGTTTTCGTAGAAAACAAAACCTGGTTTGCCGCCGGGGCGGCGTCTTACATGACGCACCTCGGTGTAATCTACTGCCACGGCGCCGCTGTCCCGGC
>CAYWDA010000061.1:0-24809 GCA_964456945.1 uncultured Syntrophomonadaceae bacterium | reverse complement strand
CAGGTTGTTAAGCAACGAAGACTTACCGACATTGGAACGGCCGATAAATGACACTTCCGGCATCTCCCATTGCGGAAATTCCTTAACGCTGTAAGCGCCGAGATGCAGTTCAGCTTCCTTGACCTTCAAACCTTCACCCCTATTATTAGTGCCTGATTGTCGTTTCCCGGTTTTCAGCAGGCAGGTTGAGATCGCTTTCCTTAATTTTTTTGCCCTTTTTATGATCAGCACTGCTGCCAACAGGCTTAACCAAGGCCAACTCCAGAACTTCATCCATATGCTCAACCAGTTTAACCTCAATTTTGCGGCGCACATTCTGGGGAATGTCGCTTAAATCACGAAGGTTATCAGCAGGCATGAGCATATACTTAATTCCGGCACGGTGGGCAGCGAGCATTTTCTCTTTTACTCCCCCGACTGGCAACACCCGGCCGCGCAGGGTTATTTCACCGGTCATGGTCACATCCTTGCGAATCGGAATCTTGGTAAGAGCCGACGCCAGAGCCGTGGCCATAGCAATGCCCGCCGAAGGACCATCCTTCGGAATTGCCCCTTCGGGAACATGGACATGGATATCTATATCTTCATAAAAATCTTCACTGAGCCCTAAAGATTCAGCCCGCGAGCGGATGTAGCTCATCGCTGCCTTGGCCGATTCCTGCATCACATCACCGAGCTGCCCGGTAAGGGTCATTTTCCCTTTACCCTTCATCAGGGTTATCTCAATTGAAAGCAGGTCACCACCGCTTTCAGTCCAGGCGAGGCCTGTCGCTACACCAATTTCATCTTCTTTTTCGGCTGACCCGTAGCGATAACGCGGTATACCTAAGTACTTTTGCAGGTTTTGGCGGGTCATCTTAATATGTTTTTCGCGGTCCTTGACCACTTCCCGGGCCACCTTGCGACAAATAGCCGAAATACTGCGCTCAAGGTTCCGAACTCCCGCCTCGCGGGTATATTCACGGACAATCCGGCGCACCGCGCCTTCAGTAATTTCAAGATTCTCTTCTTTTAGCCCGTGTTCCTGAAGTTGTTTCGGAACCAGGTACTGACGGGCAATTTCCACTTTATCTTCTTCCGTATAGCCGGGAATATGAATCAGTTCCATCCGGTCCAGCAAAGGCTGAGGAATATTATACGAAGTGTTTCCGGTAGTGATAAACATAACCTGTGAAAGATCGAAGGGCACTTCAATATAGTGATCGCTAAAAGCGTTATTCTGCTCAGGGTCAAGCACCTCTAGCAGAGCTGCCGAGGGGTCGCCCCTGAAATCTGTAGACATTTTATCAATTTCATCCATTAAAAATACAGGGTTATTTGACTTAGCCTGGCGCATTCCCTGGATTATCCTTCCTGGCAGAGCACCGATATAAGTACGCCGATGTCCGCGCACTTCAGCTTCATCGCGCACCCCGCCCAGCGATATGCGCACAAAGTTTCGCTCAAGGGCCCGGGCGACCGATTTAGCCAGGGAAGTTTTACCCACACCTGGAGGCCCGATCAGGCAGAGAATAGGGCCTTTCAGTTTATCGGCCAGCTGACGCACCGCCAGGTACTCAATAATTCTCTCCTTTACCTTCAATAAACCGTAGTGATCTTCATCTAAAATCTGTTCAGCCATCTCAAGATCAAGACGATCGGTGGTTTCTACGGACCAGGGCAGCTCCAACAGCCAATCCAGGTAAGTTCTGATCACAATACCTTCTGCTGCAGCCGGTGGCATCTTCTCAAGGCGCTCTACCTCTTTGAGGGCTTTTTCTTCAACCTCTTCCGGCAGCCCGGCTTCAGCAATTTTTTCACGGTATTCTTCGGCTTCGGCCATCCGTTCATCTTTTTCGCCGAGTTCTTTCTGAATCGCTTTCATCTGCTCACGCAGGTAATATTCCTTCTGAGTTTTTTCCATCTGCTTGCGTACACGCAGGTTAATTCTTCTTTCAATCTCGACAATTTCAATCTCACGGCTGAGAATTTCATTTAATTTTTCGAGGCGGTCCTTCGGATCGATCGCTTCAAGAATTTCCTGCTTCTGGTTTAGCTTCATGCTTAAATGTGAAGCGATAACATCGGTAAAACGGCCTGGCTCTTCAATATCGGATACAGTTGCCAGGGTCTCGGGCGGCACTTTACGGCTAACCTTGATATACTGTTCGAATGAGTAGAGAACAGATCGCATCTGGGCTTCTACTTCAGCTGTTTTCTTAGGTTGATCTTCAATAATCTCTGCTTCTGCTTCGAGCTGCAATTCATCGGCAAAAAGTTCCACAATCCTGGCCCGGGTCAGCCCTTCAACCAGAACGCGAATTGTTCCGCCGGGCAGTTTGATCATCTGTTTGATGCGCGCTACAGTTCCAACGGCATAAAGATCTTCTAATACTGGTTCGTCGATTTTGGCATCTTTTTGAGTCACCAGTAAGATCTGGCTGTTATTAAGCATTGCCTTTTCAAGGGCGGTAATTGAACGCTCTCTTCCCACATCAAGATGGAGGACCATATTCGGGAACACCAGCACACCCCGCAGGGGAAGTACTGATAATCTTTCTCTTTTAGACATAAGAAGCCACCTTCCGGTTAAAAGTTAAAGCGAGAAGCTCAATTATTGTAAATATTCGCTTCCCGCTTTCTATTTCCTTTATATAATGCTGTCATGTCAGGTGCTGCAGCTTGCCCCGCGCCTTAAGCGGTTTCTTCTTTCTTTTTACGCTTATCCCTGGTCGCCAGCATCGGTGTTTCACCGTTCAGAACGACCTCTTTGGTGATCACACAGCGGTCAACATCATCCCGGGAAGGCAGTTCAAACATTACATCGAGCAGGGTTTCTTCCAGTATGGCCCGTAAACCCCTGGCTCCGGTATTTCTTTTCATCGCCTCTTCAGCTATCGCCTGCAGGCAGTTATCCTTAAACTCAAGGGTAACACCATCTAGTTCGAAGATCTTCTGATACTGCTTGATCAGGGCATTGCGCGGTTCTTTGAGAATACGCACGAATGCTTCTGCATCAAGCTGATCAAGAGTGGCAATGACCGGAATTCTGCCAACGAATTCAGGAATCAGACCGTATTTCAGTAAGTCCTGCGGCAGGATTTTCTTCAAAATATCCCCCAGGTTGCTGTCATCACGGGAAACCACCTCGGCGCCAAAACCGATTCCTTTACTGCCGACCCGGTTCTGGATAATTTTTTCCAGACCATCAAAAGCGCCGCCGCAGATAAAGAGAATATCGGTGGTATCAATTTGCATAAATTCCTGGTGCGGGTGTTTGCGCCCACCCTGGGGTGGCACACTGGCTACAGTTCCTTCCAGAATTTTCAGTAACGCCTGCTGAACACCTTCCCCAGAAACATCACGGGTAATCGAAGGGTTGTCAGTTTTGCGGGCTATTTTATCGATCTCATCAATATAAACAATCCCTTTTTCGGCTTTCTCCAGATCGTAGTCTGCTGCCTGGATCAGCTTAAGCAGGATATTTTCGACATCTTCACCTACGTAGCCAGCCTCGGTGAGCGAGGTTGCATCGGCAATGGCAAAAGGTACATTCAGAATACGGGCCAGGGTCTGCGCTAAAAGCGTTTTACCGACACCGGTCGGCCCAATCAGCACAATATTGCTCTTCTGCAGTTCAACGTCATCAAGCTTCTGGCTTGTGTTGACTCTTTTGTAGTGGTTGTATACTGCAACCGCCAGGCTTTTCTTGGCGCCTTCCTGCCCAATTACATACTGATCAAGAACTTCCTTAATATCCTGCGGCTTGGGAAGCTCGACATGGCCTAACTCGGCCTCATCGCCGATCTCTTCCTCAATAATTTCGTTGCACAGCTCAATGCACTCATCACAAATATAAACCCCCGGACCGGCCACTAACTTTCGGACCTGTTCCTGGGTTTTACCACAAAACGAACATTTTAACTGCCCTTTTTCTTCATTGAATTTAAACATTTGGAGAGTTCACCTCATCCCCATTTCTAGGATCTTTGAACCAGTATTTCATCAATCAAACCATATTTTTTTGCATCTTCGGCGGACATAAAGAAGTCGCGGTCAGTATCTCTTGAAATAGTATCAACCGGCTGACCGGTGTGATCGGCCAAAATTTGATTCAGCGTTTCACGGGTCTTCAGAATTTCACGGGCATGAATTTCAATGTCAACAGCCTGACCCTGGGCGCCGCCCATCGGCTGGGGCAGCATAATCCGCGAATTTGGCAGGGCGAAACGTTTCCCTTTTTCTCCGGCCGTCAGCAGCACCGCGCCGAAGCTGGCTGCCAAACCGACACAAATTGTCGAAATAGAAGGCTTTACATAATGCATTGTATCATAAATTGCCATACCTGCGTAAACAGAACCTCCGGGAGAATTAATATAAAGGTTAATGTCTTTCTTCGGATCTTCGGACTCAAGAAAAAGCATCTGGGCTACAATCAGGTTAGCCACATTATCGTCTATCGCACTTCCTAAAAAAACAATGCGATCCTTTAGCAGGCGCGAATAAATATCATAAGCTCTTTCACCACGACTGGTCTGTTCAACAACCATGGGCACTAAAATACTCATTATCACCATTCCTCCATTCTATCTACATTGTACTATTATACTACTCTTTTACTTCTTTTGCCGCTTCTGCGTCTTCAGGCGAAACCTTCGCCTTCTTTGCAGGAGCTTTTTTTACTGCCTTTTTCTTAGCCGGCTCAGTATCAGTTGCTGCATCTTTATCCGGATCGGCTTTTACTTTCTTTTTCGGCTCTTTCTTCTCTGCCTTGGCCGGTTTTTCAACTTTTTCCTTCTTCTTAACCAGCTTGACATTTGCCTCAGCAACGAGCAGGTCAATCGCCTTGCGAATACGCATCTCTTCCAACATAACCGGCAAGCGGCCCTGTTTATCAAGGATACCACGAATCCGTTCGGCATCATCATTATAGCTCTGGGCAATCTCTTCTATCTTGGCATCTAGTTCGCTATCTTCAATAATGATTCCTTCTTTTTTAGCTACTGCATCAAGGACAAGGTTGGCCTTAGCCCGCGCCGCAGCCTCTTCCCTTCTCTCTTCACGGATTTCTTCCTTACTCTTGCCGGAAAGCTGCAGAAACTGCTCGAGTTCCATACCCTGATAACGCAGGTAGCTTTCCATATCTCCGATCATTCTGTCGATCTGGCGATCAACCAACGACTTCGGCGGTTCCACAACAGATGCATCGGTAACCGCTTCAATCAGAAATTCCTCTAGTTTAGTCTTCGACTGATCTTCGGCGTTCTTAAGCAATTTTTCTCTTAAATCAATTTTCATTTCGTCAAGAGTCTCGAACTCGCTGACCTCTTTGACAAATTCATCATCTAACTCAGGCAGCTGTTTTTCTTTAATCTGGTTAATCTTCACCTTAAACAAGGCATCTTTACCGGCAATATCATCTTTTCGGTAGTTGTCGGGAAATTTAACTTTAACTTCTAGCTCATCATCAAGATTAGCCCCGATCAGTTGCTGTTCAAACCCGGGTATAAAAGAGTTTGAGCCAATTTCGAGTGAGTGGTTTTCTGCCTCTCCGCCCTCAAATGCCTCTCCATCTACAAATCCTTTAAAATCGATTAATACCAGGTCGCCTTCTTTAGCCGGACCCTTTTCTCGCGGCACCAACCTGGCATTCTGTTCACGCAGCATAAACAGGTGATGATCAATCTGCACTTCATCAATTTCAGCTTTATCCTGTTCTGCTTTAAGGCCCTTATATTTACCGAGTTCAACCTCGGGCAGCACTTCAACCACAGCATTGAAAAGCAGCGGCTTGCCTTCCTCAACCTGAACCAACTCAAAATCGGGGTGGCTGATCGGATCTATGTCTGCTTCAACCAGCGCTTCTTCATAGGCCGGAGGCACTAGCAACTCTAAAGCCTCTTCGTGCAGCACTTCAGGTCCGAAACGCGTTTCCAGAATTCGGCGGGGCACTTTGCCTTTACGAAAACCGGGCAGATTAACATCTTTAACTACCTTGCGATATGCTTTAGCAAGGGCTGTATCGACATCAGGCGCGGCGACCTCTATTTCCAGCTTTATCTTATTATCCTCTATTTTTTCCCAGCGGTTTAACATAAGCAATCCTCTCCTTACAATTCAAATCAATAATAAAAACGCCTTTATTACAGGCGTTAAAAGCAAATACATATTATCATATAAAAAAGTTAGATACAACAGTAAAAACATCTAGTATTAAGGATTCAGAAGTCTATAAAAAACGGGATTAGTTCAGATTCCAGGGCACAACTATAATGTTTGGGCCGCTAAAATATCTTTATCCAATTAATTGCGATAAATCTTGATCATTATCTTAAAAAGATATACAATGGTAGCGAATGAACATTCATTCATTATGTGGGGAGGAATGTTGTGGCCAGGCGAACCGGTGATAAGCATCAGGTAATCCTTGAAGCTGCAGTAAAAACTTTCGCCCGTGCCGGCTACTACCGCACCAGGGTGTCAGACATCGCCCGTGAAGCCGGAGTGGCTGATGGTACAGTATACATCTACTTCAAAAATAAAGAAGATATCCTCGTTTCTCTCTTTGAAGATTTAATGTTTCACTTTGTACGGGATCTGCAAAGCGAACTGGCCCGATCTAAGAATGCCATCGAAAAACTTGATACGATCATCAACTACCACCTGACAACTCTGGCCAATAAACCAGACCAGGCCAAGGTAACCCAGATTGAGTTGAGACAGATCGATCAGGCAATTAACGAGGGTATATCCAGGCCGCTGATGAGTTATTTTCAATTAATCGAGGAGGTGATCGAAGAAGGCAAAGAGCAGTCTCTTTACCGGCAAAATCTAAATACGAGAACAGCGCGCAAAGTTGTTTTTGGCGCAATCGATGAAGTAGTTACCTGCTGGGTTATGTCCAATAAGCCATACGACCTGAAGACGCTTCGCGAACCTGTTTTTGAGATGCTGGTCAGAGGACTGCGCTAGACTGTTTCCTGTCATTCATCTTTTATGCTCTAGTTTAAACTTATGTCACAAGGAGGTATTTTGATGGCCTTGAAAGAAATTCGAAAGGCTGCTGTTCTTGGTGCCGGAGTTATGGGAGCCACCATTGCCGCTCACCTGGCTAATGTGGGTATCCCGGTCTATCTGCTCGACATCGTTCCCAATGAGCTGACCCCGGATGAAGAAAAAAAAGGGCTGACCTTAAAAAGCCCGGAAGTCCGCAATCGTTTATCAAATAAGGGTAAAGACGACTTGCTGAAGCAAAAGCCTGCTCCTCTTTACCGCCAGTCAAACATTGATCTGATTACTCCCGGCAATTTTGAAGACGACATGGGCAAGCTAAAGGATGTTGACTGGGTTGTCGAAGTTATTGTTGAAAGAATGGATATTAAGAAAAGGGTCTTTAAACAGGTTGAAGAGAACTGGACCCCGGGCACGATCGTCTCGTCGAACACCTCCGGCCTGTCAATTAATGATATGGTTACCGAAAACTCGGTAGAATTTCGTAAGTGTTTTATGGGTACACACTTTTTCAATCCCCCACGCTACATGAAACTGCTGGAAATCATCCCCTGTAAGGATACAACAGAGGAAATGCTTGCCATGATGCACCGCTTCTGTGAAAAAGTCCTCGGCAAAGGGGTTGTTTTTGCCAAAGATACTCCTAACTTTATTGCCAACCGCATCGGCACCTATGCCATGCTCTACAGCATAAAACTTATGCAGCAGGAAAAAATGACTATTGAAGAGGTTGATACGATTACCGGACCACCTATGGGCCACCCAAAGAGCGCATCTTTCCGCACTCTCGATATGGTCGGTCTGGATACCTTCTGCCACGTCGCCCGCACGGTTTATGATAAAACCAGCGATCCTGATGAAAAAGCAGTTTTCGACCTGCCCGAATTCCTGCAGAAAATGATCGACAACAAAATGCTTGGCGATAAGACAAAACAGGGCTTTTACAAGAAAGTAAAAGGTGCCGGCGGTTCGGAAATTATGACTCTTGACTACGAAAAGATGGAATACCGGCCCAAGGATAAACCGCGCTTTGATATCCTCGGTAAAACTAAGCATGCAGAACTGGCAGACGGTTTTAAAATGCTGGTTGAAGCTGAAGAAAAGGCAGGCCAGTTTGCCTGGAACCTGACCAAAAAATTCCTGATTTACAGCGCCGCCTTGATTCCGGAGATCTCAGACGACATTGTTAACATCGACCGGGCCATGCGCTGGGGCTTTAACTGGAAGCTTGGACCGTTCGAAAGCTGGGATGCAATCGGCTTAAAAGCCAGCGTTGAACGGATGAAGAAAGATGGCGAAAAAATTCCGGCCAATGTCGAAGCAATGCTTGCTGCCGGTTTTGAAAGCTTCTACAAGGAAGATGACAAAGGCGCTCTCTCCTACTACGATTTCGATTCGAAGAGTTATAAAGCGGTTCCGATCAGCGCTGAAATTATCAGCCTGCCCGCTCTCAAAAAACAGGGTAAGCTGATTAAAGGCAATGACGACGCCAGCCTGATAGACTTAGGCGATGGAGTATGCTGCCTTGAAATGCACAGTATGCGCCAGGCAATTTCTCCCGCTTTTACTGACTTCATCTTCGAAGCAGTTGAAGAAGCAGAAAAGAACTACGTCGGCATGGTTATCGGCAACCAGGAAAGTAACTTCTGTGTCGGCGCTAATGTCGGTATGGTAATGATGGCAGCCCAGGCTGGCGAATGGGAAATGCTGGGTGAGGTTGTTAAGAAATTCCAGGATGCCCTGATGAGAGTTAAGTATTCGCGCATCCCCGTTGTTGCGGCACCATTCCAGATGACCTTAGGCGGCGGAATGGAGATCATTCTTCATTGTAACCGCATCCAGGCTGCTGCCGAAACTTACATGGGCCAGGTCGAAATGGGTGTTGGCCTGATCCCCGGTGGAGGCGGTAACAAAGAGTTGCTTATTCGCTATACTGAAGGCCTGCGCGACGACACCAAAGTTGACATGCTGCCCTATGTTCAGAAGGCGTTTGAAGCAATCGCCATGGCTACTGTGGCCACCAGTGCCCCCCATGCCCAGGAACTAGGTTTTATGCGGGCTACCGACAAAGTAACTGTCAACCAGGACTACCTGATTCACGACGCTAAAAACACAGTGCTGGCCATGGTTCTTGAAGGATACGAACCGCCAAAGCCTGCCCCGATCAAGGTGCTTGGTGAATACGGTGTATCCACATTTAAAGTAGGTGTCCAGAACATGCTCTGGGGCGGCTACATCAGTGAACACGACATGAAGATCGCCGAAGCAGTCGGATTTGTGCTTTGCGGCGGAAATATCAAACCAAACTCGCTTGTCAGTGAACAGTACCTGCTGGATATCGAAAGAGAAGCGTTCCTGAAATTGTGCGGTGAAGAAAAAACCCTGGAACGCATCAGCCACCTGCTCAGCACAGGCAAGCCTTTGAGGAACTAAAGGAGGAGGTAACGAGAATGAAAGAAGCTGTTATTGTTTCCAGTGTTCGAACAGCAATCGGCAGAGCGCCGCGAGGCCTACTGCGCTATACCCGCCCCGAATATATGGGCTCTGTTGCCGTTAAGGAAGCAGTTGCCCGGGCCAAGGGCTTAGACCCCGCTGAAATCGAAGACGTGATCCTCGGCTGTTCATTCCCGGAAGCGGAGCAGGGCATGAATTTAGGTCGCATTGTCGCCCTGCAGGCCGGTTTTCCGGATAATGTCCCCGGACAAACTGTTAATCGTTTCTGCTCCTCGGGATTACAGGCCATTGCCCTCGCCGCTGAGCGCATCATGTGCGGCTTTGCCGAAGTGATTGTTGCCGGAGGTGTGGAAAGCATGAGCATGGTGCCAATGGGCGGCAATAAGCTTGCCCCAAGCCCCGTGCTTGCTGAATGCCACATCGAAACCTATACCCCGATGGGCATAACTGCAGAAAACGTAGCCCAGCGCTTTAACGTTTCGCGTGAAGATCAGGATATCTTCGCTACAGCCAGCCACGCAAAAGCGGCAGCAGCGATTAAAGAAGGCCGCTTCAAAGAAGAAATAGTGCCTTTAAAACTGATTGAGCGCTCTGTAGGCCCCGACGATAAGGTAGTAGAAAAAGAAACAATCTTCGAGGTTGATGAAGGGGTTCGCCCCGGCACAACCGTTGAAACCCTGGCCAAACTGCGTCCTGCTTTTCATGTTAAGGGCAGCGTAACTGCCGGAAACTCATCGCAAACCAGCGATGGAGCAGCAGCAGTAGTGGTTATGTCTGCTGAAAAAGCTGCCAAGCTCGGCTTGAAACCGCTCGCTATCTTCCGCGGCTTCGGCGTTGCCGGTTGCCCACCTGAAATTATGGGTGTCGGCCCGGCTGTTGCTATCCCTAAGTTAATGCAGCTGACCGGCAAGAAAATCAGTGACATTGACCTCTTCGAACTAAATGAAGCCTTTGCCTCACAGGCTCTCTACAGCATGCGCGAACTGGATCTTAATCCGGATATCGTTAACGTAAACGGTGGCGCTATTGCTCTCGGTCACCCGCTCGGTTGTACAGGAGCCAAGCTTACAGCCACACTGCTGCATGAAATGGGCAGACGCGGCTCTCGCTTTGGTGTTGTTTCAATGTGCATCGGCGGCGGCATGGGCGCAGCTGGTTTATTCGAACGAGCTTAAGCTGCTGATTTTTACAGTTTAACTTAGTGAACAGGGAGCACTCAACTTAATCAGACCATCTCTTTATGGTATGATTATGGGGGGTGCTCTTTCTGTATCTAAATCAAGGAGTGATTTTAAATGGTAACTTTAAGTGAACTGCAAACAAGAATAAGCAAGCTGCAGGATTTGATGCAGCTCGAAGGAATCGGTGGGGCGCTTTTGGTGCAGCGGGCAGATCTCTTCTACTTCAGCGGTACAGGGCAAAATGCTCACCTCTTTGTGCCGGCCGCAGGAGAACCGAGCCTGATCGTTAAAAAAACTTTAACCCGAGCCAGGGCAGAAAGCGCGCTTGATTCTGTTATCCCTTTTGAAGGTTGGCATGAACTGGTAGCCCTGATCAGGGAAGCAGTCCCTTCCGGGTCGAAAATTGGCCTTGAAACCGATGTTATCCCGGCAAACTTATTTTTACGTTACCAGAAGATGCTCGATAGCTACATAATCACCGATATTTCGAAAGCAATTCGCAAAATCAGATCAATTAAATCGACTTACGAAATCGGGCTTATGCACGAAGCTGCTAAAATCAGCAAATCGGTCTTTGATCATGCCCGGGACATTATCCGGGAAGGCCTGACTGAACTTGAATTAGCCAGCCAGCTGGAAATGCACGCCCGGAGACAGGGCCACCAGGGCGCTGTGCGTATGCGGGGCTTCAACCAGGAAATCTATTATGGCCATATTATGAGCGGAAAGAATGCTGCAGCAATCAGTTTTTTCGATGGCCCGACAGGAGGTCCAGGCTTAAACCCTTCTTACCCCCAGGGCGCCGGTAGAGCCATTATCAAGCGTAATGAGCCAATTCTTGTTGATTTTGTCAGCATTTTCGAGGGCTATATGGTCGATCAAACCCGGATTTTCTCTCTGGGCGAGATTGCTTCTCATTTAAACAGTGCTTACCGGCAGGCAATTTTAATTAAAGAAACCCTTATTGATTTGGGTAAACCGGGAATCCCAGTAAGCCTTCTTTTTGAAAAATCTGAAACCATGGCCGCGAAAGCCGACCTGGCCGATCATTTTATGGGTTGCCCGGAAAGAGTAAGTTTTGTCGGTCACGGTGTAGGCCTCGAGCTTGATGAACTGCCGGTGATTGCCCGTGGTCTGGAAACAGAACTGGAAGCAGGAATGGTCTTTGCCCTGGAACCGAAGTTTGTCTTCCCTGGTGAGGGCGCAGTTGGAATCGAAGATACCTTTGTAGTTGGCGCTGACAAACTGGAACAAATAACGCTTGGCAGTGACCAGTTGCAGATTTTGTAAAGAGAAAAAAAAACAGCATCTAATGGCTGTGCACATTAGATGCTGTTACATTCGCAGAGCCGCACCGGCTCTTTAATGAACCTATCAGCCTCCGCCCCCCGCGAAACAGCCTGCCAATGTTAAGAGGGACATGATAGTCAGGGCTAACAGCACAATTTTAATGCGGCGCATTAAACCACCCCCTTTACTTATTAACTTTATTAATAGCATAACTGAGGCTCATTAGCAATCACGGTTTTAATGTATTTCCAGATTACGATCAACATCTTATGTCAACTAAAATATTTTTATATATATTTATGAGCCTGTATTTAAAGCACTCTTCATTAACAAATACCTGTTCTACTAACAATATGCACAGGTTTATCCACAGGGAAAAGCCCTTTCCTCCCAAAATGGTACGCATTATCCACAAAATCAGGAAATGGTAACCATAATATTGCCCTTTTAAAACACTCAAAAGATGGCATGCTAATTGTTGCATAGTGATTGCAATGGATAATGTTAATGCACCTGAAACCCTCCATTAAACAAGAAATATTTGACCCAAAAATGATCTTGAAAAAAAAAGGAAAAAAGAATTCTTTAGCGAATAGAAGACTTGTAAAACATCAATATCTTTAAAATTAAGGAGGCATCAGCATGGAGGTTAAAGTTAACGACGATTGCAGCGCATGTGGAATTTGTGAGGATATTTGCCCGGAGGTTTTTGTATTAGGGGATGAAAAAGCAGAAGTAAAGACCAACCCCATCCCGGCAGAGCATCAGGAAAAAGTCCGCGAAGCGGCAGAAGAATGCCCGACCGAATCAATTGAGGTTACCGAATAAATTATTTGTTAATATTTCAATTAATACGAGGACCTGTCGATAGACAGGTCCTTTTACTTTATTTACTGCCCCTATCGCCTGGCAAACCTGGATCAGTAAAGCGGCAGGAAATTGTCCTGCCGCTGAAGAATAATTAACTCAACAGTTTGAACAGACCGGAGGTTTCCCTAAAATGGTGGATATCAAAACACTGCTGGAGAGCATAGAGATAATAGACCACCGGCCCGGATCGATCGCTCCGCTAAAAGGTCTGGCCTACCATTCCGGCCGGGTAAAACAAGGAGATCTGTTTGTCTGCATCCGGGGCTACAAAACTGATGGTCATAAGTATATAGATCAGGCTATTGATAACGGTGCTGTATCCACTGTGGTGGAATCGTTTCAGGATAATGTCTCCATCCCCCAGTACCTTGTCAAAGACAGCCGTCTAGCCCTGGCCACCCTTGCCGACCGCTTTTTCAACCACCCTTCACGTGACCTTATCCTCACCGGAGTAACGGCTACAAATGGCAAAACAACTACTACCTACATGATCGATGCCATACTTAGTGAGCATGGTTTTAAAACCGGACTGATCGGTACTGTAGTCATTAAGACCGGTGAACAGCTTAGACCTGCCCTGCTAACTACCCCCGAATCTCTTGATCTGCAGAGCTATTTCCGGGAAATGGTCGACCAGCATATAAGCCATGCCACAATGGAAGTTTCTTCATCAGGGCTTGAACTTAAAAGGGTAAGTGCTGTTGATTTCAATACTCTGGTTGTAAACAATATCAGCCGCGAGCATATTGATCTGCACGGCTCTTTCGAAGCTTACTTCGCTGCTAAAGCGAGCCTGGTACGCAATGCAAATAAGAACCAGTGGGCTGTTTTCAACCTTGACTGCCCACTGACCGCGCCGCTGGTCAGCGAAACAGCGGCGAAAACGTTCACCTACGGCGTAAAAACCGCTGATGCTGACTGTGTGGTACACAACCTTGATCTGAGCAGCGGACGGGCCCGGTTCACCGTAAAGATGAAGAAAAATACCCCTGCAGATCTATTTGCACATCTACCAGAATCATTCTCCGTTGAACTTTCTGTACTCGGTCTACACAGTGTTTATAACGCCATGGCGGCAATCTTGGTTGCCATGCTTCATAAAATACCGACTAATACCATTGCCCGGGCGCTTAAACAGTTTAAGGGCGTCGAGCGCCGCTTCGAACTGATCTTTGAGGATGATTTCATGGTCATTGACGACCACTTCGCCAATAGCGGCAATATCCATGTAACCCTGGAAACACTGCAAATGATGAAATACAAACGGCTGCACCTGGTCTATGCCATCAGGGGCAGCCGTGGAGTTACTGTAAACCGTGAAAATGCTGAAGCACTCGCCCATTGGGCACCGCGCCTGGGCCTTGAAAAAATAATAGCTACTACCAGCAACGGCCACGTGGGTGAAAAAGATCTGGTTACCCCTGAAGAGTTGGCCGTTTTTGAAAAAGTTATGTCTGCCGCCGGTATTAAAACTGAAATCTATGCAGAGCTTCCCGAAGCCATTGCCAGCGGATTATCAACAGTTAATTCCGGAGATGTGCTGCTGCTTGCCGGGTGCCAGGGAATGGATTACGGTGCTTCTGTCTGTCTCACGCAGATTCAGCGCCTGCGTCCTGACCTGACACATAATACTATTTTTGCCGCCCTAAAGAACCGTGTCGCCGGGATCTAAACTTCTTTGATTTCTATACCACCCATAATAGCCCGGGCTTGAATACGTACTACTCTCTTATTTTCAGAGTTTATGTTCGCTTCAATTCTGCGCCCACCAATGATTCCACCATCTTCATGATCTTTAAAAGTCACTCCTCCGAGCACAGCTGAGCCATCATAAATTACAGCCATGTCCCTGGGCATCTTTACATCGATACCGCCCATAATAGCCGTGAGATCAAGAATTGTCTCCCCCTCTGCCACAATAGCTGAGGTCAAATCCATCTCCAGCCCGCCCATAAGAGCAAAATAGCTCCCGCTTTCAAGATTCCAGGGTTGAGCGCCACCTACATTTGATCCGCCCATAAAAGAGAAACGCCCCCCCTTGCCATCACTGACTACCCGGCCGCGCAGCAGATTGATGCCGATCAAAATAAGGACAAATGGCCACAACAGATTCCAAAATAGGCGTGTATCAATCTGAAACAGACCAAGATTTCGGCCGAGAAAAACAACGCCAACAGCGATAGCGATCAGGGCAGTGGTAAACAAGCCCCATGAAAAAAATACTTTTTTTCCTTCTTCCGCTTTTGTTGATCCAAATGACAAAAATAGCCAGTTAAGTCCTAATAACAAAGGAATTACTGGCCAGTAGCTTAAAATCTGGCTAATATCAATATCAATATTCAGTCCCAGGTTTTTTAGAAGTAGCAAAACCCCGACAACTACTATGGCTAAACCGAATAATAACCTGCCACTAATAAAACGCACCACTATCACCCTTTCAGATTAAGCTCATTTACCTTAAATCTATATTTTCTTTTTCTTATAAGCTTTTCCTGCACTCGCTTAAATAAACGTAAATAAATCGTTTTAGAATGTCTGCCAGCATTGACTTTTCAGGTAGCGCATGCTAAAATGAACATCGCAATAATACCACACTACGGTGGGTGTAGCTCAGCTGGTTAGAGCGCCAGGTTGTGGCCCTGGAGGCCGTGGGTTCGAGCCCCATCACTCACCCCATCTAGTTGTAGTCAAACTGCATATAATATTGGGGCGTAGCCAAGCGGTAAGGCACGGGTCTTTGGAATCCGCATGCGTAGGTTCGAATCCTACCGCCCCAGCCATTTATTTTATCAAAAAGCAAGGTTATTACACCTTGCTTTTGCATTGATTAACAACAAATTGGCTTTTCCCTGCAATATTTTTATTCAAACAAACCGACACCTGGCCGTACAAATAATCTAATACCTTTACCTTCATAAGTTCTTGCTAAATGGGCGAGCATCTGGTCAATATCTATCTCTCCGCTTTTTGCCATTTCATTAAATTCAGCAGCTAAAAAATCATACCCCTCTGCCCTGGCAACCGCAATACGCTCTTCTGTATTTTTACAGTCAATAATCTTTTTGGCGAAATCATCGTCCGCACTCATTTTGCTGACAAAAGCTTTTACAGACTCTTTACTCATAACAATCACCCTCCCCTTTATGAATTCTCACTCATCAACAAGACCTTACTTTTGTATTATTCCTTAACAAGTCTTCTGCAATAAAAATAATAATCCTGTTATATAGAGTTGTGTCTATCAATAAATTTAAAGCTATTTGCGGCTTAATTTAAGCTACTATAAAAAATATTCAACATATAAGTAAGAAAATATAAACTTTTCCTTGAACAAACAGTTTCTATTTGTTATAATGTTCACGCACGTTGTAAGACTGAAAAGGCAAACTCGCAGTAATGCGAGGGCGCAAAACCGTGGGTCCTATTCAAAGGACTGCCTGGTTGCCAGTCGCTACTATTTGAACAGCCCACTGTTCAAACACTCCACACAGGCAGCCAGACGGCTGTTTTTTCATTTTCTCAAGAAAGAATTGTGACCATCATACTATTTAAAGTGAATTACAGTTGCCTTAAGGAGTGATTGAGAAATGCTGCAAAACAAGCTTCAATCCTGTGCCTCGATCAGGTTATCACTATCTTGCCTGTTGATTATTGCTATCATTTTGTTGATGATAACCACTCCTGCAACCGCAGAAGCTGAAAACATCGTTATAGCTGTTTACCCTCAGCCATCACACACTTTTGTGCTGACCGCCGATGGGTCACTATGGGCCTGGGGAAGCAATAGTTACGGCAAACTGGGCGATGGCACCACACTGGATCGCTCCATTCCAACTCAACTAATTCTCGAAGATGTTGCTGCCCTTTACCCACAATCATCAGGTCACACCTTTGCCTTGAAAAACGATGGCTCTCTCTGGGCCTGGGAACGCAACTGGGACGGGCGCATTGGCACAGGCTCCGGTGAATCTGACCAGACCGCGCCGGTTGAAATATTGCGTGATGTTGCCCTGCTTTTCCCGCATGAACGACATTCCTTTGCGCTGAAAAACGATGGCACACTATGGGCCTGGGGCAACAATAGTTACGGTCAACTTGGCGATGGTACAACTGTAAATCGTTTCGCCCCGATGGAGATCAACTTAGAAAATGTGGTAACGGTAGTCCCAAATGCAAACAACTCTTTCGCTATTCAAAGTGATGGCTCTTTGTGGGCCTGGGGTCATAACCAATATGGAAAACTCGGTGACGGCGCTACAGCCAACCGCTACAGCCCAATTAAAGTGCTTGACGCAGTGGATGCTGTTTTCCCCGGGGAAACTCACACTCTTGCTTTGAAAAGCGATAAAACTATGTGGGCCTGGGGCTATAACTGGTATGGCCAACTCGGTTACGGCGGAATTGATAACCAGAGTCAGCCCGTACAGGTTCCTATTGACGGAGTTGCAGAGGTCTTTCCCCAAAAATATCATACCTTCGCCCTTAAAGATGATGGCACACTATGGGCCTGGGGTTACAACTGGTACGGTCAGTTGGGCGATGGCTCTATTTCAAATCGTAACAGTCCGGTACAGATTCCGGTTGACGGAGTTGCTAACCTTTACCCCCGTGAATACCATACTTTCATGCTCAAAGATGATCAAACTCTCTGGGGATGGGGGCGCAACTGGGACAATCGCCTCGGAGACGCGAGCAATGCTCATGTTCGCTCTGCCCCGGTTTTGATATCCTCTGAGGTTCAAGAGGCCTATATTCTGGAAAAACACGCTTTTGCAATCGACAAGGATGGTTCACTGCTAGCCTGGGGAAACAACAATAAAGCACAACTTGGCAACGGTTCAGATGCCGAAGTATTAACACCAGAGATCATAGCTATAGAAAACATCGCACAAATGTATGCTCAGGATGAGCATACATTTGCCTTAAAAGAAGACGGTTCTCTTTGGGCCTGGGGCAGCAATACCAATGGGCAGCTTGGCATTGGTAGTTTTCAGCGCCAATCGACACCGGTTCAGGTAGTTCTGGATGACGATCTGCTGACCCATATTGTATCGCTCACTTCTGAACCACAGGATGGCGGCACACTGGATGGGGGCGGAACCTACATAGATGGTGAAAGTGTCACGGTTACCGCAACAGCAAATCCGGGTTACACTTTTGTCAACTGGACAGAAAATAATCAAGTAATAGGCACAAACACAAACCTTTCCTTCCTGGCTCTAAACGATCGTTATCTGGTTGCTAATTTTAAAGCAGAAGAAAAAGTAGCTGATGAAGAAAAAATAGCAATCTACGAAGTAAAGCTCAACGCCAGCCCTGCTGAAGGTGGCACTGTCACTGGTGAGGGAAGCTACGCGGCCGAGTCTGCTGCTACCATAAAAGCGACAGCAAACGAAGGCTACTCATTTATCCGCTGGAACGAAAAAGATGAAGAAATAAGCACGGAAGCCGAACTCAGTTTCAAAGTTCTCTCAGACCGCGAGCTAACAGCAATCTTTGAAATCATAGTTGAGGAAGAGCCAGAATTGTTTGCACTAGCACTTACAGCAAGCCCAAGCGATAGTGGCACCGTTGAAGGCGGCGGTGACTACGAAGAGGCTGCTGAAGTTTCAATAAATGCAATTCCTGCCGAAGGTTACGAGTTCGTTAACTGGACCCTGGGCGTAGATGGTGATGAACTGTCAACCGAGGCCGCTTACACCTATACAATGCCTGCCGAGGCAGTTACCCTGGTGGCCAACTTCGAAGCAATAATTCCAGAACCGGAACTGTTCACTCTGGAACTGCTAGCTGAACCTGAGGAAGGTGGCACCGTTGAAGGCGGCGACGACTACGAAGAGGCTGCTGAAGTTTCAATAAATGCAACCCCTGCCGAAGGTTACGAGTTCGTTAACTGGACCTTTGGCGTAGATGGTGATGAGCTGTCAACCGAGGCCGCTTACACCTATACAATGCCTGCCGAGGCAGTTACCATAGTTGCTAACTTTATAGAAGAAGAAGTTAATAAACTTGAAGCGGCCCCTGAAACAAGTAATAACAAATCTATTTTCTACTATCTTGAGGTAGATCTTGAGCCTGCAGGCGGGGGAAGCGTAAAAGGTGAAGGCATCTACGAACAGGGAGATACTGCAGTAGTAATTGCCGACCCGGACATCGATTATAGCTTTTATGGCTGGCATGAAAACGGTTCTATCGTTAGTTTCGATGCCCGCTTTGAATTTACCGTAGAGAGAGATTTACTGCTGACTGCTGTTTTCGAACCGCAGAGTAAAGCTGAAATCTTTGATATCATTTTGCATGTCGACCCGCAGGGTGGCGGAACTGTTCAAGGGGAAGGAATTTACACCCCAACAGAAACTGCCGTAGTAGTTGCACTTCCCGAGACTCAATACCAGTTCGACGGCTGGATTGAAGATGGTAATCTTATCAACACCGAGGCAGAATATAAGTTCATCGTTACCGGTAACCGTGAGCTAATCGCCACATTCAGCCTGATCAGTCAGCATGAAACTGGCGATGGTGGCCTTAGCCGGGCAAAACCGGAAGAAATAGAAGAGCCTGCCCTAATTGAAGAAGCTGAAGAAACTGAAGAAACCTATGCCATCATTCTTATCACTGAACCTAAAGAGGGTGGCTTAGTCAGTGGAGATGGAAATTACTTGGCTGACGACATTGTTGGATTGGACGCCACACCAGCTGAAGGCTATGCCTTCTCCGGTTGGCAGGAGAACGGTGAAGAGGTAAGTATGGCCAAGGCCTATGCCTTCACAGTAGATCGTGAACGCACCCTTACGGCAACATTTAGCCCGTTACTGTCGCGACAGAATGAGTTCGCAGAAACATACCGTATCAGCCTGGCCCCGCAGCCACTTGACGGCGGCAGAGTCTACGGGGGGGGCGAATACACCGAAGGCGAAACTATCACTATCAACGCCCTGCCAAATATGGATTTTGTTTTTCAAAACTGGACTGAAAACGGCATTGAGGTGAGTAGTGAGATCATCTACACTTTTAAAGTCGAAAGAGATGTAAAACTAACTGCCAACTTTATCTCTTTTTTCGGCAACAACTACCATAATCCCGGAAGTTATTCTGCGGCAGACGATTTCGAAAACTTTTTAGAGAGTTATTTTGCTGAATTTCTGGTTCCGACCCTTTCGCCAACCGAATCTGATAGCCCAACGCTCAGCCTTCTCGGGTGGACAAACAGTCTGCTTGCCCCGATGGGCGACGGTTCTATAGATTAACTGGTTTCCTTCAGCCTTGTTTTATCTAGCCAGGCCGATCAGGTAATCTACCCTCAGTTCAAGATCATCGCCAACCAGTAAGCCTAACTCTTCAGCCAACCCGCCGCGCAGCTCAATGGCAAACTGCACTTGTCCATTGCTCGGATAGACTGTTAGCTCATTATCAGGCGTGCCCGGTTGCGGTGGTTGCATCTCATGAATTGCAGTAATCTTCCCCTCCCTGCTGATGAAAATCACATCAATTGGCATCAGGCAGTTCTTCATCCAAAAACTAACTTCAGCTGGATAGGGCTTAGTATCAGGAAAAACAAAAAGCATCCCCCGGTCATCAGCCAGTGATTCACGGCCCATCAAACCAGTTGCCCGCTGTTCACTGGTAAGCGCTAATTCCATTGTAAACAAGCGCCCCTGCAATAAAACATCCTCAGTGAGGGCCTTATCCCCTTCACTTGCTGCAGGTGTAGAATCACCCACAAACTCGTTAGAACAAGCGGCAGCGAAAAATAACAGCATGACAAAAAAAACAACCAGCAATGCATTTAAGCAGGCCTTTCTATGACCAAGCACAATAGCACACAGCCTTTCTGTTTAACTGCATTTATTTTACCTTAAAGCAGCAGAGATCGGTCAGCAAAAAGCATTATATATTTACTTGATAATAATTAGTAAGCTGTTAGAATGATACTATTAACTGTTCTACAAGCAGGAGGTTATTTTTTAAGTATGAAGAGAATATTTACCACCGGTCTTCTGACCATTTTACCACTGGCCATAACAATCTACGTGTTTTATCTGGTTTTTAACTTTCTTGACAACCTGGTAGGAGACATGATCGAAGCCGTTCTTAATTTCCGCATACCCGGAGCAGGCTTTGCAGCAGGTCTGCTTTTAATCATGCTGATTGGCTTTATTGCATCAAATATTATTGGCAGCCGCTTAATCGGCTATTTCGATACTCTTCTAAGACGCGTGCCAATAGCCCGTGGCATCTATACCGGTGCGAAGCAGATTATTGATGCCTTCACACTACAGGGGAAGAACGCTTTCCAAAAAGTTGTATTACTGGAGTACCCCCGCAAAGGGATTTATGTAATCGGCTTCGTCACCGGCAGTTCAAAGGGCGAAATACAAGGCAAAACCAGGGAAGAAACTTTGAATATTTTTGTGCCGACCACTCCAAACCCGACATCAGGTATGCTTATTCTTGCTCCCCTTCATGAAGTAACTGAACTCGAGATGACGGTTGAAGAAGGAATGAAAGTAATCATTTCCGGTGGTCTCTTCTCACCGGGTGATCCATCGCCAATCCTTTTGCCAGAGCCTCCCGAAGACTCTGGCAAAACTTAGCTTACAGTTTACTCTTCTGCATCTGCCCAACGAAGAGCTCTAGTAGCCGCTTTCTGCCAACCGGAATAGAGTTTCTCTTTTTCTTCCACTTTCATGCGGGGCTCGAAAAAGGCACTCTGCTTCCAACGGCCTGACAGCTCTTCACTGCTTTTCCAAAAACCACAGGCCAACCCGGCCAGGTAAGCAGCGCCGAGAGCGGTAGTGTCAGAGGTAGCCGCCCGGCGTACCACTGTTCCGGTTATATCTGCCTGAAACTGCAGCAGAATATCCATTACACTGGCTCCGCCATCCACTCTCAATTCTTTAATCGGTAGTTCCGCCTCACGATGCATTACATCTAAAACATCCCTGGTCTGGTAAGCCATCGCTTCAACGACAGCACGGGCCAGGTGGGCTTTAGATGTACCCCCGGTGATACCAATCAGCAGTCCACGGGCGTAGGGGTCCCAGTATGGGGCTCCCATGCCGGCGAAAGCGGGAACAAAATATAACCCCCCGTTATCTTTAACCTGGCCGGCAAGACCTTCCATTTCTGCTGACTTTGTAATCAGGCCAAGCCCGTCCCTTAACCACTGTATTGCCGCCCCGGTAATGAATATACTGCCTTCAAGGGCGTATTCAACCTGATCGTTAATACCCCAGGCAATGGTAGTGAGCAGGCCATGTTCTGAAGTTACCGCCTTTGTGCCTGTATTCATCAACAGAAAAGAGCCTGTGCCGTAGGTATTTTTAGTCATTCCCGGGCTGTAACAGGCCTGGCCGAAAAGCGCCGCCTGCTGGTCTCCGGCTATTCCGCCAATCGGAATACTAAAGCCCGGAAAGATACCGGGGTCAGTATCTCCGAAATGTCCACTGCTGGGCATAACATCAGGAAGAATGCTTATCGGTACATTAAAGATTTTAAGGAGTTCCGGATCCCACTGCAAGGTATGGATGTTATAAAGAAGGGTTCGCGAGGCATTGGAATAATCGGTGGCAAATACATTACCGCCGGTCAGGCGAAAGAGAATATAACTGTCCATAGTGCCGCAGGCAAGAGTGCCATTATCGGCAGCCTCTCTCACTTCGGTAAGATTATCAAGGGCCCAGCGCAGCTTCGTCCCCGAAAAATAAGGGTCGAGCAACAATCCGGTTTTTGCACGCACAGTTTCTTCGTAGCCGCCTTCTTTCAGTTGACGGCAAAGGTCTGCTGTGCGGCGGCATTGCCAGACAATGGCCCTGGTAATCGGTTTGCCACTATTACGATCCCAAAAGACCAGTGTTTCGCGCTGGTTGGTAATGCCGATAGCAGCGATATCGGCAGCTGCAGCTCCCGCTTCCCGCAAAACCTGTTCGGTGGTAATCAAAACATTGTTCCAGATCTCATCAGCGTTATGTTCAACCCATCCGGGCTGCGGATAATACTGCTGGTGCTCTTTATTGACAACAGCCCTGGCATTGCTATCGCTGTCCCAGAGTATGGCAGTTGTTCCGGTGGTTCCCTGATCGATCGACAAAATATATTTACTGATTGTCATCGCCTCCCAAGGGCTCATCTTATTTGTGAGTTTACAAGCTCTGTAGCTTTCAGGCTGGGAAAAATAACAGGGTCGGGCCGTCATCATCGCGCCTGACCATGCCGCCCGCTTCCAGGTGGCAGATATGCGCCAGGGCTTCGCCCGTGGCAAACCATTTCTGCATCAGGGGAAAGTCATTCCAACTGGCGGCCACAAGATCCCAGGTCATCTGGGCTGCCACTTCATAGGCGCTGAGCGGGCTTTTTTGCTTTAAAATCTGCTGCACCTCGGCGAGACGTTCCCGGTGATGTTTTTTTAAAGCATCTATCCGGCCCCGGCAATTTCTGACCAGGGTGCGGTGACCCGGCAGAACAAGTTCAATATCCATGGCATAAACCCGATCAAGGCTGGCCAGGTATTCACCCAGGGGATCGCTGTCGTCAAGCCAGGTTGAAATGTTCGGAGTAATATCTCCTAAGATATGGTCTCCGGAAAAGAAAATTTTGTAGTGCGGTTCATAGAGACAGGTGTGCCCTGCAGTATGGCCGGGAGTAACGACACAGTGCAGTTCATAAGCGCCACACCTGATAATGTCGCCCTCACTGATCATGGTAAATTCAACCGAAGATTTCGGGCTGTAACGCTGTCCGGGATGTGAATCAATCGCTTTATCAACCTGCCCTGCCGGAAAACCGTGCTTGCCGGCCAATGAAGAAACCAATTGCCACAAGTTTTCATTGTTAAGAATTTCGGCGTCCGGCCGGTTAAAATAGATCACAGTACCACTATCCGCCAGCAGATCAACAAGACCTACATGGTCAGCATGCAGGTGCGTTATAAAATAATCTGTTTTCGGCAGGTCAATATCTAGCTGCTGAAAAGCATCAAGCAGGGCAATCTTGCACTCGTCCCTGTTCATGCCGGTATCAATGACCAGGTTTCGCTGGTCGCTTTTTATAATATATGAATTTGTCGCCTTCAGTGGGTTGCGGGGCAGCGGTATCTCGGCGCGAAATAAATCAGGTCTGATCTGTTCAATAATTGTCTGCGACATCTGCTCACATCCTTAACTATATCACTTAGCTATTCTTGACCGATTCAGAAAACTCACCTTTAATCTTCTGTTGCAAAGCCTGGTCCTGCATTATTTTCAGGCCGGTGATGGCCATTGCCTCTCCAACTGAAAGCATCACTTCGTAAGCCTCATCTGTGTCACAGAGCGCCGCAAACTCGCGGGTATGAGCAGGTACCCATTGATCTGTAATCGCAACAACGGGGTGAATTGCAGGTGTTACCCGGCTCACATTACCCATATCAATCGAACCCCGGCCTTCAATATGCGGGGAATCAATCGAATACCCCGTTTCAGCAAGGCTTTTTTCAAAGAGTTCACCCATTAACCTGTTGCTGATCATTGCATCATAGGGGTAACCTGATTCACAAATCTCAAGCACTGTATTGGTGGTCAGGGCAGCCCCTCTGGCGCAGGCGATAACCTTCTCTACCACTTCACCCAGGTAATGACTGTCACGGGCCCTGATAATAAAATCTGCCACAGCCCGGTCAGGGACAACGTTGGGGGCCATGCCGCCCTCGGAAATGATACCATGAACCCGTACATCGTCCTTTAAATACTGGCGCAGGGCATTGATAGCGTTAAAGGTCTGAATAACCCCGTCCAGGGCATTACGACCTTCCCAGGGTTCACTGGAAGCATGGGCGCTGCGGCCATGAAAAATAAACTGATAGTCACTGCAGGCTAAAGATTCAACATGAATGTTAGTCGAGCAACCAGGGTGAAACATCATTGCTGCATCAACATCATCAAAAACCCCGGTGCGCACAAGATCGACTTTTCCGCCTTTATCTTCTTCGTTGGGAGTGCCGATGATCGAAACCCTGCCCGGCTTATCGCCCAGACTGGCTGCCAGGGC
>CAYWDA010000060.1:0-3653 GCA_964456945.1 uncultured Syntrophomonadaceae bacterium | reverse complement strand
GAGAAATGTGCATTCTGGAATGAGTATGATTCGATTGCCGGGCATATCTGCTATTGTGAGCTTGCTGCTTTTAACAGGCCGGTAAACACCCAGTTTTTGAAGGCAATCGGCTGCACAGAAGGAAAAAGAGCTGAATGCATGAAAAGTATGGAATACGCCACCGGAATTGGGGTTGTACCCGAGGAGCTGCCGGTGTTGCAGCCTGTTTCGGCGGCTGCCGCAGCACCGGTCTTCTCCTGCGATCCACCTGCCGAAATTGCAAAATCATTGGTCGGCGTTGCCCAGAAGAAAGCGGCAACCGGCTCTACCGCTCTTGTAATGCTGGCTATACTCGCCGGAGCTTATATAGCGTTAGGTGCCGTGATGTTC
Source organism: uncultured Syntrophomonadaceae bacterium (assembly GCA_964456945.1). Taxonomy (GTDB): domain Bacteria; phylum Bacillota; class Dethiobacteria; order DTU022; family DTU022; genus CAYWDA01. The sequence continues at coordinate 3,284 of CAYWDA010000060.1, read as the reverse complement.
ACTATTATTACCAATGACCTTTCGGTCTATATCGGAGACGGACTAAGCCGCCTGGTCGGGGGGGTAGCCTTTTCCCTTGGTTTAATCCTGGTAGTCCTGGGCGGAGCTGAACTTTTTACCGGCAACAACCTTCTAGCTGCCGGATACCTTGATAAAAAGGTCAGCGGCAGGCAGGTTCTGCACAACTGGCTCTGGGTCTATCTCTTTAACTTTGTCGGTGCCCTGGTCGTGGTAGCGCTTTTCTACTACTCCGGAATCTGGAAGGCAAACGACGGGGGAATCGCCCTGCGCGCTGTTGGCATTGCCGCTGCCAAAGTAAACCTCACCTGGAGTGAAGCACTTTTCCGCGGTATCCTCTGCAACTGGCTGGTCTGCCTCGCTGTCTGGCTCTCATTGGCCGGCAAGGATGCCATCAGTAAGATACTGTCGATTATGATACCGATTACCGCATTTGTCGCAGCCGGGTTTGAGCACTCCATCGCCAATATGTATTTTGTGCCGATGGGCCTGCTGATTAAAAGCAGCGCAGCCGCCCAGGCAGCTTTTTCGCCGGCAGTACTGGAGAGCATTACCTGGCAGGCATTCCTTTTGAACAACCTGATTCCGGTCACTATCGGTAACATTATCGGAGGAGTTGTCTTTGTGGCAGCCGCCTACTGGACCTGTTATCTGCGACCAACCGTAATCAAAGGCGTTGCCCTTAACGGAAAAATGTAGTGAGAACAAAGTTTGCAAACTACAAAATGGGCAAAGGAGTAGACAAAATGAAAAAAATGGTTGATTGCCCCAACTGGAAAGAATACCAAAGCCTTAACGGCTGGGTTATGTTCTGCAGCGCCGGCGCTTATGGAAAGAAACTTACAGTTCAGGATGCTAGAAGCTGCGGCTGCAGCGAACTGCAAAAAAACAAATGCAAAAAGCTGATGGAAAATAACGTAGGCTTCGGACTGGTCCCGGAGATCTGCGAAGAAGCCCTGGTTGTGGAAAGACGAGATACCCACGAACCTGCACTTACACCAGGGCGATGAAATCAGAAGACCGGCAGCAGCAAAAAGCCGGCCGCTTAAATTAGACGCTCCTGCAATTTTGCCGGGGCGTCTACAATCTGTTTTCCGTTAAAAAAAGGGATTCTTCCCTTTATTACAGAATATTACGGCAGGGAGCAAGATCTTATACAAAGGCGGGCTCAAATATGTATATCAGCAAATTTGTGACCCCTGAAATAATCTTCGGTATTGGATCCTTAAACCAGGTCGGTGAATGCTGTAGCAGACTTGGCTCATCGAGGGTTTTTTTGGTTGCCGATCAGGGTGTTCTGCACTGCGGTTGGGTTGAAAAAGCAATCATCTTTTTGAAAAAAGCCGGGCTTGAATACCAGCTCTGGACAGACTTTTCATCCAACCCGCGTGATTATGAAGTTGAAGAAGGGGAACGTATCTATACGAGTACCGGCTGCGATGCCGTCCTTGCCGTGGGTGGAGGCAGTGCGGTTGATGCTGCAAAGGCGGTGGCCACACTTTCCACCAACAAGGGCAGAATCCACAATTATGAAGGTATCGATATGATCACAGAGCCCCTGCCGCCGTTGATTGTAGTCCCTTCCACTGCCGGTTCAGGCGCTGAGGTTTCCCAGTTTGCGATCATTTCAGACAGCGAGCGTAAAATTAAAATGACGATCATTTCCAAGTCTCTGGTACCGGATATTGCTGTCTCCGATCCACTTATTCTCTCAACGATCAGCGGTAAAGTAACGGCCCACACCGGTATGGAGGCTCTCAGCCATGCCGTTGAAGCCTACCTTTCACTGGCAGCAACCGATATGACTGATATTCACGCCCTGCATGCGATCAAACTAATATCGGCTAACCTGCGCTCTTCTGTTGCCAGCCAGGTTGACGAAGCAGCCAAAGTTGCCATGGCTAAAGCAAGTTTGCATGCGGGCATTGCTCTCTCAAACGCCGTTCTCGGTCTGGCCCATGCGATGACCCACCAGGTCGGTGGGCTGCTGGATCTGCCGATTGGAACAATCAGCGCTGTACTGCTGCCCTACGTGATGCGCTTTAACCTGATCGCCTGTGTTGATAAGTACGCAACAATAGCCGCAGTGATGGGCGCACAGACTGCCCACATGTCAAAACGCGAGGCCGCCGATAAAGCGATTGACCTGGTTCAGGAACTGGCCCGCGATGTGGGTATACCATCCGGCCTGGCTGAACTCGGGCTGCCTGAAGAATCAATTCCGGAGCTGAGCAGGAACGCTATGAAGGATGCCTGCTATATTACCAACCCGCGGGATGCGGGCGAAGAAGAAATAATAAGCATTTTCCGCGCTGCCCTGGAATCGTCCGGAGGTGATCAGTAATGGTTATGCAGAATAAAAAACGGCTGATTGAAAAGTTGACCGGTGTGCACAGCTCAAAAAAATCTTACTACGTGGCCTTAAAAAACAAAATTGATGAACTGTTGCAGATTAAACGCGAATGGGAGGTAACTTTCTCCGCCGTTACTGATCTGCTGGTCTTCATCAATCGCGACTATGAAATCCAGCGCGTCAACCAGGCCGCAATCGATTTCTTCGTCTCTCCTGAAAAAGAGATTATCGGTTCTAAATGTTACCACCTATTTTACGGGCGCGATTCAAAATGCAAACCCTGTATCGGTGACCAGGTTCTGCTGACCCAAAAAACATCGTACATGCAATCACGCACCCGCTACAACCGGGTGCTGGACATCTTTGCCTACCCGGCATTCACAGAACAGAAGGAGCCCTACGGGGTTACCTATTACGCCAAAGATGTGACGCGCCTGATTGATTCAATTAAATTGGTCTCAATGGGTGAAATGTCTGCCGGGGTTGCCCATGAACTGAACAGCCCGCTGACTGCCATTGTCGGCAATTCACAACTGCTTTTGCGGGAGACTGAGCCTGACAACCCTCAATATCAGCTGATTAAAGATATTCAGACAAGCGGCATCCGCTGCCAGAGAATCATTAAAAATCTGCTGACCTTTTCGCGGCAGGATGAGTTTTCTTTTGAAGAGATTGATCTTAATGAGGTTGTAGAGAGTTCACTGGCCCTGGCTGCTTATCAGATAGAAAAGAACAAAATTGAGCTAAAAGTTACATTAGACCCGCAGATTCCAAAATTATCCGGCAGCGCAAACGGGTTAGAGCAGATCCTGGTCAACCTGCTGCTTAATGCCAAGGATGCGGTAGAAGAAAAAATGCGCAGTGAGCAAGATAGCCCCAAAGGCCTGATTACCGTTGAAACCAGGCTGCACCC
>CAYWDA010000059.1:0-2576 GCA_964456945.1 uncultured Syntrophomonadaceae bacterium | reverse complement strand
ACGGCTTGAGTATGAATTGCGGGTTATTCAACAGATGGATTACTCAAATTATTTTTTAATAGTCTGGGATTTGATCGAGTATGCCAAAAGGGAAAAAGTTATTGTCGGACCCGGACGTGGCTCAGCTGCCGGCAGTCTGGTAGCCTACTGTCTTGGTATCACCAATATAGAGCCACTGCAATATGGTTTGCTGTTCGAACGTTTTCTTAACCCTGAGCGGATATCGATGCCTGATATTGATATTGATTTTTGCGATGATAAACGTGATCGGATCATAAACTATGTCTGTGATAAATACGGGCAGGAGCGAGTCGCTCAGATTATCACTTTTGGAACAATGGCTGCCCGCGCAGCCGTGCGCGATGTAGGAAGGGCGCTGGCTATTCCCTATGCGGAAGTTGATAAAATCGCTAAGCTGATTCCAACTGAGTTGAAAATGACCATTGCGAAAGCCCTGGAGCAGAGTAAGGATCTGCAATCTTTATACAAGGAAGAACATTACCGACACTTGCTTGACACTTCGATGGCTGTTGAGGGAATGCCAAGACACGCCTCTACTCATGCAGCTGGTGTGGTTATCGCTAAAGAACCGCTGGTAAACCATGTTCCGCTCTATAAAACTTCCGACAGCACTGTTGTAACCCAGTTCCCAATGGGAATGCTAGAAGATCTCGGGCTTTTGAAAATGGATTTTTTGGGGTTAAAGACCCTGAGCATCATTGGGGAAGCGCTTGAAAATATAGAGAAGCGTCAGAAAATATTGGTTGATATTGAAACGATTCCTCTCAAAGACAGCGCTACCTTTAACCTGCTTTCGCAGGGCGAAACAACAGGAGTTTTTCAGCTTGAAAGTAGTGGCATGCGCTCGGTACTGCGCGAGCTGATGCCGAACAAGTTAGAGGATATTATTGCTGTCGTTGCGCTTTACCGACCCGGCCCAATGGACCAGATTCCTTTATTTGTGCAAAGCAAGCATGGCAGAAAAGAGATCAAGTATGCCCATCCGGTTCTAGAACCGATTTTAAATGAAACATACGGTGTTATTGTTTACCAGGAGCAAATTATGGAGATAGCGGCGCGGATGGCCGGTTTCAGTCTTGGTCAGGCTGATCTGCTGCGACGGGCGATCGGCAAAAAGAAAAAGGAGATTTTAGATCAGCAGCAACAGCAGTTCGTTGACGGCTGCTTAAAGAATGGCTACACGAAGGATCTGGCGATCGAGATTTACAATTTGATCCTTAAATTTGCTTCATATGGTTTCAATAAGTCGCATGCAGCTGCCTATGCCCTGATTGCCTATCAAACGGCGTTCCTGAAAGCTAACTACCCGGTGGAATACATGGCAGCCTTAATGACAGTCTATTATGGCAATAGTGACAAGGTAGCGCTCTACATTGCCGATTGTCGCCGTATGGGTATCGAAGTGCTGCCGCCCGATATAAACGAGAGTGAAACTCATTTTACCGTGGTCAACGAAAAAAGGATTCGTTTCGGCTTGGCAGCCGTAAAAAATGTCGGCTTAGGCGCTATTGAATCTATCGTTAAGGCGCGCAGGGAAAAACCTTTTATATCTTTGCGTGACTTTGCTTCACTAGTTGATTTGCGGTCTTGTAACCGCAAGGTAGCAGAGAGTCTGATTAAATGCGGAGCTTTTGATTCGCTCGGTGGGCATAGGGCTCAGTATCTTGCTGCGCTTGACGATGTTTTAGCCCATGGCCAGGCAGTGCAGCGTGAGCGTGAAAACGGTCAAATATCGATGTTTTCTTTGATGGAGGATTCAGTGCAGCAGGAGTTGCTGACCGATAATCTTCCCGTAGTGGAGCCCTTTAGTGATAAGGAAAGGTTATCCCTGGAAAAAGAGATGTTGGGTTTATATATTTCAGGTCACCCCCTGGAACCTTTCAGGCCATTTCTTGAAAATATGCCCCAGCTTACCAATTGTGCCGAGTTGGCTGACGTTGGTGATAACCGTTATGTAAAAATTGGCGGGATTATTGTAGCCGTGCGTAACTTTTTTACAAAGAAAAATAAACAGATGGCCTTTGTTAAGTTAGAGGATCTAACCGGAAGTGTTGAGCTGGTGATCTTTCCCGAACTCTATGAAAAGTCTGCTGCAATGCTGACCGAAGATACCCTGGTTATGGTTGAAGGAAGAACAGATCAGAAAGAGGAAGAAGATGTTAAAATAATAACCGAGTCGCTTAACCCTCTTAATCTGGAGGAAAAATATTATCGTTTAGTTATCGATGAGGGACATGATCAATCAATTCTTGAAAATTTGAAAGACACACTGGTAGCCGAAAATGGCGCTGTGCCGGTATGCCTCTATTTTAAACAGGACAACAGAACACTGATGCTGCAAGAGGAATACTGGGTTCGCGATCACCCTGCCTGCCGTCAGCAGCTGGAAATACTACTGGGACCGGGAGCGGTTATTGAACAATTTCGGCGTCGGGAAATAAAGATTATGCATAAGGAGAACAGTTAATGACTAAAATTGCGGTGATGACCAGTGGCGGCGACGCACCAGGCATGAATGCTGCCGTGCGAGCAGTTGTTCGCCGGAGCATCGGCAG
>CAYWDA010000058.1:0-3723 GCA_964456945.1 uncultured Syntrophomonadaceae bacterium | reverse complement strand
AAGAGTAATGGGTGCAATGGTCGCGGTAACAATTGCTGAATATTTCCGTGATCTTGGCGCAAAAGTAATCTTTATGATGGACTCTGTAACCAGGCTTTGTATGGCCCAGCGGGAAATCGGCCTTGCTGTAGGCGAACCGCCCTCAACCAAGGGCTATACACCTTCTGTGTTTGCCCTTATTGCCCGCTACCTTGAGCGGTCGGGAACGTCGCGCCATGGCAGTATAACCGGTTTTTACAATGTGCTGGTAGACGGAGACGATTTCACCGAACCAATTACAGATGCAGTGCGCTCGGTGCTTGATGGCCATATTGTGTTGTCGCGCAAGCTGGCGGCGCAGAATCATTTTCCGGCAGCCGACATCTTAAACAGCAACAGTCGCCTGATGTTAAACCTGATCAATGACAAACACCGCGAGTTTGCCGCGGAAGCGCGCAAACTGCTTTCGACATACGAATCCATGGAAGATTTGATCAATATAGGCGCCTACGTACCCGGTTCTCAGCCTGATATTGACCGTTCAATTCAAAAACGGCCTGAGTTGCTGAAATTTTTACGCCAGGAACCGGAAGAAAGTTTTACAATGGAAGAAACTCTAAACCAGTTGAGCAGGGTAACACATTAAGCGGATAAATAATTTTGACGCGGCTGCTAATTGAACGAAAGGAAGATGTTAATGAGTTCTTTCCGCTTTGGATTACAGCGCCTGCTTGGCTACCGTAACATTCAGGAAGACGAAGCAAAACGTGAGCTTGGCCTGCGCCATCTGGCCCTCGAAAAAGAGATTGCCAGATTAAGTGGTTTGAAACGGGAAGAGGAATCTATAATTGAGCAGTGGAGGGCACAGGTGCATGACTCTGAAATTGAACTTCCGCGCCTGCAGGTAACCCAGGAATACAGTCGCCTGCTCGAAAACCGCCTTACCCGCCAGGCAGAACAGTATCACAGATCAAAGGGACGGGTTGAAGAACAGCGCGAAGTAGCCATGCAGTGCTGGCAGAAAAAGCGGATGCTTGAAGTATTGCAGGGCAAGGCACGCCTGGAACATCAGCGTCAGGAACAGATAATGGAGAGAAACCTTATCGATGAAATAGTCCTGAATACTTATACCCGGAAGGGAGGTGAATAATGATGAAAGTAGATCTAGTTTTAATGGATCATGTTGATCCTGCAATGACCGGTTCAGGCGCCCAGGGCAAGGGTGAGGGTAGCGGTGAATTTGCTGCTATCTTAAACCAGGCTATTACAGGGGAAGTAAAAGCTGAACCTAAGGCCGACAGTCCTCTCGAAGCGGTGCTTGAAACAACCGGAGAAGTGCTGCCTGATATGGCGGAAGAAATCGTCAATGAAGACAGTGAAGAGCAGGCAGATCAACTGCTCGGGGATGCGCGGGCGCTGGGCATGCCGGTGCAGCAAACAGAAAACAATGGTTTAATGTTTGCGAAAGAAGATGTCGTTCCGGCAGTATCTGCATCTGCAGGTGACGCTACCCAGGGTCAATCTGCTAATTCCGGCGACAATCAAAAGGCAGAAGTGTTTATGCCAAAAATAGCCGGTGAGATTGTTTTTGAATCAAAAATTAATCTTGAAGCAGAGGCTAAAGCAGTCGGGCAGATAAGGCCTGAAGCAGAGTCTAAAGTGGCCGGACAGTTAATTCCTGAAGCAGAGGCTAAAGCAGCCGGACAGTTAATTCCTGAAGCAGAGGCTAAAGCAGTTGGACAGTTAATTCCTGAAGCAGAAGCCAAAATTGCTGGTCAGGTAAATCCGGAATTGGAAGCGGGGTTACCTAAAACGCAAACCGAAACAAAGGTTTCCAGCACTGCTGATCTTGCAGGAAACCCGGCAAAGGCGGTTCAGGTTCCGGAAATGCAAGGTCTTGCAGTTGATACCGTTGAAAAACAAGGCTTACCTGCCGGCGACGCTCAACTGGTTTCCGATGACGGCTTTGACAAAGCAGTTGACCGGGAAATAGCGGCTGTTGCAGCAAAACCACTAACTCAGGATGGTCTTGAAGTTGCTCAGGGGCAAGGGGATGCTGAAAAAGCAGTCAACCCTGGCAGTGGTCAGGAAAAAGCACAGTCAGCCGTGCCTGCCACAGATTCGCAGGGCAATCTGTTTCAACAGCCAGCAGCCTTAGGTGATCAAGCCGTACGGTCTGATTCAATCCTTCAGCCACAGCAGTCGGCAAACTTGCGCGAAAGTGTGATGCAGCAGGTTGAAGGGCGGTTAATTTACCTGCGGGAAAGCGGTGTAAACCCGGCCGAGATGCGCTTAACCCTGCATCCGCCGGAACTGGGCGAAGTTACCGTTCGCGTTTTTTCCAAACAGGGCAAGCTTTCAGCCTCGATCATCGCCGAATCATCGCTGGTTAAAGAGATCCTTGAAAGCAGTATTGCCGAGCTTAAACAGAGAATGAATTTTGTTCACATTCAGTTTGAACAGCTTGATTTCTCTACAGCCGGCAAACAATCCGGTGGTTCTGACCGGTCCGGGGAAGGCAGTGGCTTCGGAGGAAGAGCTTCAGGCGAGCACGATTCATTGCAGTTCGGTGAAGATGGGCAGCCGGTTCTTTCAAATGCGCCACCTGATCAGATTAATGGCGGAATAGACTACTGGGCTTAAAGGAGGTATGGTTAAATGACTGATCTAAGCATGCTAAACGGACCCGCATCTGCACTGAGCAGCAGTGCCAGTACCATTGGCAGCTCAAGCACAACCAGCAGTTTAAGCAACCAGCAATTCAGCACAGATCTCTTTCTGCAGCTGCTGGTGACCCAGTTACGCTACCAGGACCCCATGTCCGGTGGTGGACAGGATCCCGGTGAGATGATTACCCAGTTGAGCACATTCACCATGCTTGAACAGATTGTTAAGCTACAGCAAACGGTTGAACAGATGGCTTTTGCCCAGAGCAACCAGCAAGCTTTGGGTCTGCTTAATCAACAGGTAGAAGTGACCGGTATTGATGGTCTTCCGACCAGCGGCACTGTTAAAGCTGTAGAGTTTCGCGAGGTTGGCCCATACATTACGGTTGGCGATTATGATTATCCGCTCAGCTCGTTGATCAGGGTTGAAGGAGGCGACGACGAATAAATGGTTAATAAAACCGGGCCTCAGATTCAACCGACAACGCCTGTTATTAAACCGAAAAGCGCTCAGGCAGGCCGTAAAGTTCAGGCCGAAACTGCCGGCAATATTTCCTTTCACCAGCTTCTTGATCAGGCACAGCAGACTAAACAGGAAGTGGTCTTTTCGGCCCATGCCCGGGAGCGGATTGAAAGTCGCAATATTGAATTTGATGCCGAAGACATGAGCCGCATTGAAGATGCAATGGATAAAGTAAAGGCTAAGGGCGCCCGTTCATCGCTGCTGCTTTTTGGTGAAGTTGCCCTGCTGGCCAGTGTTACCAACCGCACGATCATCACTGCCGTAGACGGCGCCGACGATCGTGAGCAGATCTTTACAGGTATTGATAGCGCGGTTATTTTACGGTAAAGGCCGGACCTCCTTTCGAGGAAGCCTTGTTCTGCCGAATGATTGACGCAGAACGCCGCGCAGCTTAAAAGTTGATAAACTTAAGCTAAACAAGGAGGTTATCTAGATGATACGTTCAATGAGCACAGCTGTAACCGGCCTGCGGGGCCATCAGCAGAAGCTTGATGTAATAGGCAACAATATCGCTAACGTGAATACTGTTGCCTTCAAGAAATCGCAGGCCCGCTT
>CAYWDA010000057.1:0-7859 GCA_964456945.1 uncultured Syntrophomonadaceae bacterium | reverse complement strand
GATCTGCCTTTTCAAGCAGTTCCTGGTGTGAGTAACGTTTACCGTAATCATGAAGCAGACCCGCAAGTTCAGCCTTCTCAACATCAGCCCCATACCGTTCTGCCAGAATCACAGCGGCCTTCGCCACTCCAAGAGAGTGATGGTACAGCTCATCGCTTAGCATTTCCTGCATTAGACTTCGACACTGATCAGGTTTCATAAATATTTTAGTTAACTCAGCTCTTTTCGTGCTTAATTAATTAAGTAATAAGGCAATCATTACTGTTCACGCGGTTTTGCTTCGTTAACAACCAGTTTGCGGCCTTCCATTTCAGCTCCATTTGTCTTTTCGAGAATCTCATCTACATTATCTTCGCTAACTTCCACAAAACCGTAACCACGGGAACGTCCTGTTGCTCTTTCGGTGATGATTCGGCACTCTATCACTTCACCATACTGCCCGAAAAACTGCCCTAAATCATCTTCTTTGGTACTCCAGGGGATGTTCCCTACATACAAAGTTTTTGCCATTTAACCTTCCACCTCCGGATATTTTATGACCTACTGCAAGGTCAGTAAAGCCTGTATTTAATTATTAGTGCGGTAGAGCCCATGTTTTTTAATATACTGCTCTACCGGTTCAGGGGTTAAGTACTTGATCGTTTTACTTAATGTAACCCGCTCGCGAATAAAAGTCGAGGAGACTGCCAGGGCCGGAATTTCAAGCAGGTGAACTTTATGCCTGCTTTCGGGGCAGGCGCGATCAAGGGTTTCATGAAAATGGTCGAGTGAATAGCCCGGCCGCGAAACGGCGATAAAGGTGCATATCTTCAGAAGCTCCTCATAATCTTTCCATGTAAATATTTCCAGTATAGCATCAGCACCGGTGATAAAAAAAACCTCCGGAGCCGGATCTTTTCCGCAGGCAAAATGCTTTACAGTGTCAATCGTAAAAGTTGGTTCTGTTTGGTCAATTTCTATACGCGAAACGAAAAAAGAAGGGTTTGACATAACAGCTAACGAGGTCATTAGATAGCGGTGTTCTGGAAGTGAGATTGCCTCTTTCTCTTTATGCGGAGGAATTCCGGTGGGAACAAAAATAACGTAGTCGAGATCAAATTGCTGCCGTGCTTCCTCAGCAGTTACAAGGTGACCCATGTGTATCGGATCAAAGGTGCCACCCATCAGGCCAATATTTAAACTACCTGTCTTATTTCTTTTTTGTGAGGTAACAAACAATAGTAAACGGCTCCTTTTTCCGGTTAATCATAATACAGGAATTCTTCCCGGTCGATTCGCACGGTATCGCCTTCCTTTATCCCCATTTTTCTCAGCTCTTTATCCAACCCGCTGCGCCGACAGTAGTTTTGAAATCTCTGCAGCGCCTCATCGCTCTCGAAGTCTGTCCGGGCCGCCATTTTCTCAACAGCAGTACCGCTGACAATAAACAGATCGTGATCAACCACAATTTGCAGGGGAACCTGCTCAAGCTGTTCCGGTCGGACTATCTCTTCTACCTCAAGCGCGGCACTTGCTTCAGCAAGCGTTCCTATGCGCTGATAGAGATAATGAACCAGTTCGTCAACACCCTGCCCTGTTGCTGCAGATATTCCGAAAACGGCACAGTTTTCACTATCTGTTTCGGCTAGAGCAGACCGCATGGCAACTAACTGGTCTTCTGCTCCGGTTAAATCAAGCTTGTTTCCAACAACTACGCGGGGATAATCACCAAGCTGAGCGCTGAAGATCGAAAGTTCGTTTTTTAAGAGACGGTATGCTTCTGACGGGTTCGGATGCGCTTCCGGAGATATATCAATCAGAAATAGTAAGAGCAAATTTCTTTCTACGTGCCGCAGAAAACGGTGACCCAAACCGGCCCCATCATGGGCTCCTTCAATTAAGCCTGGTAGATCGGCAACAACAAAACTACCCTCTTCGCCAACTTTAACCACGCCAAGGTTGGGGGTAAGGGTAGTAAAAGGATATGAAGCAATTTTCGGTGTGGCTTCAGTTATGCGGCTTAAAAGTGTCGACTTGCCTGCATTGGGGAAACCAACCAGACCAACCTGGGCCATCAGCTTAAGCTCAAGTGAAATAACTCTTTCCACCCCTGGCAGACCTCTTTCAGCAATGCGGGGAGCCCGACGCCTGGAACTGGTAAAACGGGCGTTGCCTTTTCCGCCCCGGCCTCCACCGGCCACGATAGCCTTTTGGCCTGGATGGGTCAGATCCGCTAACACTTTACCCGTTTCATCTCGAACGATTGTCCCTAAAGGAACTGGTACCTGCAGATCTGCGCCCCGCGCCCCATGCTGGTTCTTGCTATGACCATGACCACCATCGACAGCTTTGAGGATGCGCCGGTAGCGAAGGTCGAGAAAGCTGTGCTTGGAAGAATCAGCCCACAGGTAAACAGAGCCTCCATTACCGCCGTCGCCTCCGTCGGGGCCTCCTTTGGGAACATACTTTTCCTTCCGGAAAGAAACCACACCGTTGCCACCGCGGCCTCCGTGCACTATAAGCTCTAACTCGTCTACAAACATCAGTCCACGATCACCTGCAGCGTCATTAAATTGTAAGGATAAAAAACAAAGGTCCGGGCTAATCAACCCGGACCATTAATACTAACTAACTGCTACAATATCTTCTGGATAAACGCTTACTTGCTTCTTGGCACGATTGTTGTATTCAAAAACCACGCGCCCTTCTACAGTTGCAAACAAGGTATCATCGCTGCCTTTACCGACGTTTATTCCCGGATGAAAGCGTGAGCCTCTCTGCCTGACCAGAATACTGCCTGCTTTAACCAGCTGTCCTCCGTAGCGCTTTACACCAAGCCTTTTAGCTTTGCTGTCACGACCGTTACGGGAACTGCCGACTCCCTTTTTATGAGCCATTTATGACACCTCTCTTTCATGCTTGCCATAGAGTAATTGTTTTTAATTGTTAACCGCTTACGTTGCTGATCAACACATCGGTATAAGGCTGCCGGTGGCCCTGCTTGCGGCGATAATTTTTCTTCGCCTTGTACTTAAAAACAATGATTTTCTTATCCCGGCCTACTCTGACAACCTTGCCCTCAACTACGGCGGAATCAAGAACAGGCTTTCCAACCTGCATCTCTTCGCCCGAGTTGAGCATTAATACCCGGTCAAACTTGACCGACTCGCCTTTTTCTGCTGAAAGCTTCTCCACGCGAATAACTTTTCCTACCTCTGCGCGATATTGCTTTCCGCCCGTTTCAATGATTGCGTACATACACAAACCCCCCGTAAGGACTCGCCGAAGCAGGTAGCCCTTGTTTTTGCGGGGCTTTCAAAACCGTCTTCGTGCGGTTGTAAGTCTAATCGAGATTTTAACACGCAGGCGGGGCTTTGTCAAACGACTGCAGCCAGAAAAAATACCCTCTTCAAGACAGCAAGACAGGGGACGTTTCCCTTGTCTTGCTAACCCCGACTTATAGTAGACTTGAAAAATGAACTTTATGCAGCTTGGCATTTTATGTTGAACTGTTATTTAATTTAGAGGATAATATACCAATAAAGGTAACGCCGTCAATTTCAATTAATGTGACAAGTAACCAGTCACTCTAGATCAACACTTTGTTAAAAACTGATAACAGGAGAGGCCGGGAGCAAATGACCAGACTGATGCTCATTCAGAATAGCGTTCAGCAGATTGCCGAGGCGATAACTGCCGCTCTGGGTATAGAGACGGAAATTATTGATGAAGAGTTGAATATAGTAGCGGGAACCGGGCGCTATATCAAGAAGATTGGCACTCAGGAAGAAGACGGTAATCTTGAATCAGGTTACATCTACGGGCAACTGCTGAAGAGTGGTCAGGCCTGCGTCATTGAAGATGCCAGCCCCGAACCACCATACGGTGCGAGGGAAAAAGAACAGGCTGAAATCTGCTGCCCCATATCTCTTGAGAATGAAGTGATCGGCTTGATTGGTCTGGTTGCTTTCAATAGTTCGCAAAAGAAAAAGCTGCTGGCCAACAAGGACAATAACCTGGTATTTCTTTCGCGAATGGCTTCTCTGATTGCTTCAAAAATTTGCCAGGTCGAGACGGCAAACGAACTAAACATTGTGATCGAAAACATGCGCGATGGTATTATTACCGTTAACACCAGGGGTCAGGTAACCCTCTGCAACACCCGCGCTGAAAAAATATTGAATACTACAAGGGATGCTTTGATTGGCAAAGCTATAACCAGTTTATGGGCTGACATACCAATTAATGATGTAATGGTTCGGAAAATACGGCTCGATGATCATGAAACGATCTACCGGGATGATCGGGGTGACCTACGTCACCTGCTGCTTTCTTTCGACCCGATTACACTGAACAACCCCGTTTGCACCGACAACAAAAGCACCTGCACCGGGGCAATTATCACCATCGCAGAATTCCAGGAAGTACGTAAAAAAATCTATAATATGACCGACAAACAACAGCATGTGCACTTTGCCGACATCCTGGGTAAAAGCCGTCAGATCAGGGATACAGTTGAGCGTTCGGCAATGATTGCCGAATCAAACTCAACAGTGCTAATTACTGGCGAAAGCGGCACCGGCAAGGAGCTTTTTGCCAGGGCTATCCATTACAACAGTTCGCGCAGCAGAGAGCCTTTTATTACCGTTAATTGCGGGGCAATTCCCGAAACGCTGCTTGAAACAGAACTATTCGGCTACGATAGCGGTGCTTTTACCGGGGCGCACAAGAGCGGTAAAGCCGGTAAATTTGAGATTGCCAACAAGGGCACCATATTTCTTGATGAAATCGGCGACCTGCCCCTGCACCTGCAGGTTAAAATGCTGCATGTATTGCAGCGTCGCGAAATTGAGCGGGTCGGAGGTAATCACATTATATCTGTAAACGTGCGGGTAATTGCCGCCACCAACCAGAACCTGGTGCGCATGGTTGAAGATGGCGAATTCCGCGAAGATCTTTACTACCGCCTGTGTGTCATCCCTCTCCATGTCCCTCCTTTGCGGGAAAGAAAAGACGATTTGGAAACACTGCTTTACTATTTTCTTGACCGATTCTGTCGCCTGTTGCATAAAACGATCTGGGGGTTTGATGAAGAGACTTTAGCCCTGCTGAAAAGATATAACTGGCCCGGCAATGTGCGCGAGCTTGAAAATGCTTTGGAATACGCGGTCAGTTTCGAAAGAGGAAACCGTATCAGCCTGGATAGCATTCAACCGAGAATACTGCAGGCCTCCCAGCCAATCCAGGAATCTACCACAAGCCTGAAAAGCTCGATTGATGCTGTGGGAAAAGAAGCAATTTACGGGCAACTAGCACAAACTGGTTACACTACGGCCGGTAAACGGCAGGCGGCACAAAATCTGGGGATTAGTGAGTCGACTTTGTATAGAAGAATCAAGGAATTGGGGATTAAACCGAAAGTTTAAAGCGGCCGCCGGCCTAGAGCTGCCGGCAACCGCCAGGAGTATTAGTTAACCAAATTACTAACAATCTCCCTGAAAACAGCTGTGTGCCGGTCGATATCTTCTTCGGTGGTTTGCGGGGAGATTAAAGCCATGTTGTGAAACGGGGTCATCAAAATGCCCCTGTTTAGGGCAGCCAGGTGCATATAGCGGTCAAGTTCAGTGTCGATCGCCGCCGCTGCCTCGCTGCCGTTGCGGGCCGGTTCGCGTCTGAACCAGTATTCAGAACGGCAGCCCAGTCTGGTAACATTCCAGGGCAGAGCAAACTCATTAATCACCTCGTTGACTCCGTCAATGAAGCGATCAGCCAACGGAATTGTTTTATCGTAGGCTGCCTGGGTCAGCACTTTTTCCAGGGTGACCCGCATAGCGGCGACAGACAGGGCGTTACCGGCCAGGGTGCCGCCAATACCTCCTGTGTCGCAGTCTTCAATTTCAATTGAAGACTGGATCAGCTCAGCCACCTTTTCTGAAAAACCATAGACGGCAGCGGGAATGCCACTAGCAATTGGCTTACCTAAGGTTAAAATGTCGGGTTCCAGGTTGTGCAGGGCCGTGTAGCCGCCAGGGCCGGCACAGATCGTGTGTGTCTCATCAATAATTAGCAGGGTGCCCGTTTTTTTGGTTATTTCACGCAGAGCCAGATGATAGCCAGGGTCGGGGTGAATGATGCCGATATTAGTCATCACCGGTTCGGCCAGCACGCAGGCCACATCACCAGCGGAAAGAGCCATTTCCAGGGCAGGAAGATCGTTAAACTCAACCACTTTGGTTGTAACGGACGGGTCAACCGGGGGCCCGAGATTGCCCTGCCGGGCTGTTGACCGGCCATCGGGGTGCAGAGTAATAAAGCTTTCGTCAACAGTGCCGTGATAGCACCAGTTATAGACCAGCACTTTGCTGCGACCGGTAATATGCCTGGCCAGCCGGATTGAAAAACGGTTGGCATCGGTAGCGGTAAGGGCAAATTGCCAGTAGGGCAGCTTGAAACGACGGCGCAGCTCGTCGCCCACGTAAATAGCATCTTCTGTCGGCAGCATTAGGGTAGTTCCATCAGAAATTCGCTGAATTATCACATCCAGGACCTGATCGGGTGCATGCCCGGTCATAGCCCCGGTATCACCAAGACAGAGGTCTAAATAGTGATGGCCGTCAACATCGGTAAAGTGTGCTCCCTTGGCCTTTTCAACAAAAACGGGGAAATCACCGGCCCATTTTATCATCCAGTTCATCGGTACTCCTCCAAGTAGACTGGCCCGGGCTCTATCGAACAACTCCTGCGAACGGGGATGATTGTCGATAAACATTTGCCGTTCCCGGTCCAGTAAGGCGGGTAACTTTTCTGAGTGCATAAGTAAAAACCACATCCTTTCAGTCAAGCAGTTTTTGTTCAGAATTCCCTTTAATTATATTATTGCAAAGCAATATTTGTGCCAGAGCAAAAAGTTCCTGATCATCCTTCCCACTGCACCGAATAACTGTATTTCGGGTAGCGTTTTCTTCAATATTGACAAATCATTATTCAACTATGACAATTTTATCTGGCAATCCTAAGGGCGGACTAACCACTGCCTGACAGTTATTTGCTGTTATAACGGGCTTTATGGGAGCACGGATCAGTTTTTTGCGAAACAAATGAGGGGAAAAGTCAGAAAAAAACAAAACGGCACAATAATTGCTTCTAATACAGTTATTAAACCTTTGGGAGGTGTTCTGATGCAAGAACCGAAACTGCAAACAGAATTTGAGGGCAAGGAAGGGTTTTCAAATTACTACAAAACGTATGCCCTGGTAATTGCTCTATTCCTGGTTGCAATCCTGTTCATGCCGAAAGGGGTTGAGTCATATTATGCCTTAAGCCTGATTCCGGCTGCTTTTCTGTTGCTCTTCATCTTTTATACCAAGCGTATTCTTGAAGCGCTGGCGCTTGGCGCAATGCTCGGTTATGTAATGAAGTATGGGATGGGCTTTTTCGAACCATTCAGCGGAGAACTGCTGAACATTATGATGAATGAAAGTATAGCCTGGTTGATTGTAGTCTGCGGCCTAATGGGCAGTATTATTGCTTTAATCGAAAAAAGCGGAGGCGCCTATGCTTTTGGTGAGTTGGTATCGAAAAAGGCTAAGACCAGGAAAAATACCCTGCTTTGGACCTGGGTGCTTGGTTTGGCAATATTTATCGACGATTATCTGAACTGCCTGACCATCGGCTCAGCGATGACCAGGGTTACCGACAAGCACAAGGTTTCGCGTGAATACCTGGCCTACATTGTCGACTCTACCGCCGCGCCAACCTGTGTTTTAGTGCCAATTTCAACATGGGCCCTTTTTATCGGTGTTTTAATGGTCGAGAACGGCCTTGGTGAAAGCGGAACGGAAGTCGCTCAGTTTATCAAAACAATACCGTTTAACTTCTAC
>CAYWDA010000056.1:0-2258 GCA_964456945.1 uncultured Syntrophomonadaceae bacterium | reverse complement strand
CTTGAAAAAAGCAGGGAAATTAAGCTGACCATATTAAACAGCAGCGGCTACCACACATACCGTGGGCTGCCGCTGCGTCTGGATCCAACAAGCGGAACTGTATATATCGGGTCCGGTGTAACCCGTCCACAGGCAATCAGTGCAGCCGAGATCGTTCGACTGGAATTGATTTAAATAACTAACGCCATTATTGCTTTCTGCACATGCAGGCGGTTTTCAGCCTGATCAAAGACAATTGAGCGCGGCCCGTCAACGACATCATCGGTAATCTCTTCACCACGATGCGCCGGCAGGCAGTGCATTACCAGCAGATCATCTTTAGCTTTTTCAAGCAGCGAACTGTTCACCTGGAAGCGTGAAAAACTCTTCAGGCGCTGCTCATATTCTTCTTCCATCCCCATACTGGTCCAGACATCAGTGTAAATGATATCTGCAGTCTGCACAGCCTCGGCGGGATCGTCCTGTATGGTAATCGAAGCCCCGGTCTTAGCAGCGTCAATTCGCGAAAGGCGGGTAATTTCGGGATCCGGTTCAAACCCGGAGGGCGAACAGATCACGACATGCATGCCCATTTTTGCCCCGCCAAACATTAGTGAATGGGCCATGTTGTTTCCGTCGCCAATGTAGACCAGTTTCAAGCCTTCAAGTTTTTCTTTCTTCTCCCTGATTGAGAAAAGATCCGCAAGAACCTGGCAGGGATGCAACAGGTCGGTTAGTCCGTTAATCACGGGTACCGAGCTGTAGTCGGCAAGATCAACTACATCCTGGTGTGAATAAGTGCGAATCATAATCCCATCTAGATACCTGCTTAAGTTTCTGGCAGTGTCGGCTATCGTTTCACCACGGTTTAGCTGCAAATCATTGGCGCTCAGAAAAAGGGCGTAACCGCCAAGCTGCCACATACCAACCTCGAAAGAGACCCTGGTCCGGGTCGAAGACTTCTGAAAGATCATGCCTAGAGTCTTGCCCTTTAACGGATGGTAAATTTCACCCAGCTTTTGTTTCATTTTCAGAATGTGGGCAGTGTCAAGAATTTGATTTACTTCTTCCCGGCTTAAATCATGAATCGAAATAAGATCTTTTCCCTTCATATCTATCGCCATCAAAAACCCTCCTCTTAATTAATCCCGTTCAATTGCGCAGGCTATGCCCTGACCTCCACCGATGCAGAGTGTAGCCAAGCCGCGCTTAGCATCTTGTTTCATCATTTCATGAATCAGGGTGACAAAAACCCTGGCACCACTGGCGCCAATCGGGTGACCAATAGCAATTGCTCCACCATTCAGGTTAGTTTTAGACGGGTCGAGTCCCAGTTCCTGCATAACGCAAAGAGCCTGAACAGCGAATGCTTCATTAGCTTCGACAAGATCAAGATCACTTACACTCCAACCGGCACGGGCAAGCGCTTTTTGGGTCGCCGGAATCGGGCCGGTGCCCATCACCGCCGGATCAACTCCGGCAGTGGCATAACCTTTTATGTGGGCTAATGGCTTTAAGCCCAGCTCTGCAGCTTTTTCACTGCTCATAACCACCACCGCAGCGGCGCTGTCGTTGATACCGGATGCGTTCCCTGCAGTAACAGTTCCGTCTTTCTTAAATGCCGGGCGCAGTTTTGCCAGCGCCTCTAGAGAGGTCATTCGTGGATGTTCGTCAACTTCAAAACTGACTGGGTCACCTTTACGCTGCGGAACTAAAACCGCTACTATTTCGTCTTTGAAACGACCGCTTTGGATGGCCTTGTTTGCTCTTTCCTGGCTTTGCAGGGCAAATGTATCCTGCTGTTCCCTGGTTATTGCGTAGCGCTCAGCTATGTTTTCGGCTGTCATCCCCATATGGTAGTCATTAAAAGCGCACCAGAGGCCATCTTTGATCATCAGGTCGACTGCAGAGCTGTCTCCCATCCGCAATCCCCAGCGGGCGGTCTGCAAAGCATAGGGAGAAGCGCTCATATTTTCAGTACCACCGGCCACTATAATATCAGCATCGCCCGCGATAATAGCCGATGCAGCGGCCATGATCGTCTTCAAACCGGAACCACAAACCTTATTAACTGTTATTGCCGGTACTTCAACCGGCAAACCGGCTTTCAAAGCTGCCTGGCGGGCAACGTTTTGTCCCAACCCTGATTGAAGCACACAGCCCATCATAACTTCATCAATCTGATCCGGTTTAATTCCGGCTTTTTCCAGGGCTGCTTTGATCACGATGCTACCTAGTTCAACCGCACTTATATCTTTAAGGGAACCGCCAAAAGTGCC
>CAYWDA010000055.1:0-2382 GCA_964456945.1 uncultured Syntrophomonadaceae bacterium | reverse complement strand
AGTTCCATAAGAACCAAAAATATATACTGTGGCAATATCACCATGGCCGTCAAAATAGCTTGTTAACTCATTTATCTTTTCTTTTATTATTAGATCTTGTTTCACGGTTCAATCACCCCAACGTGATTATATAACAATTTATTTAATCACGCATTCGGGAAAACACACCTCCATAACTGATCTACAGGCAGGCTGCATAAATATATAATTCCTTATCTGAGGTAAAGATGAACAGCGTTTATTCGTAAAATGATTTTCGGACACACTTAAAACTGATCATCAGATCCTTTCCGGATAGTCTTAAAATTACCGGTAGCGACATTTAGATCGTAGATATTAAAATTGGTGCGAATATCATAACCCTCGGAGTGAACAGCCAGGTTGATCGAAGCAGAGCCCTCTTCTCCGCTGACAATACGGTGAAATACTAACGGAGGCCAACCAAGCACCGCTCCGCCATCAAATAGAAGTTTATCGTTATGGTAAATTTTATCAGGTGTTACTACGAATGTTTCAGTCCTTCCATGTTTTTTACTAAAGAGTTCAACGGTTCGTTGGCCATGAAGCACAATCAGGTTGTCGGTCTGGTGAGCGTGCATATACCAGGGGCGTTCAACTTCACCTACCGGGCCGGGCGAGACGGCACTCCTCTCATGCAGAACCCTGTCTATTGAATCGATATGAGGTAGTGTTTCCATGGGGTAGAGGTCAAACACTACTCCAGGAGTTTTTCTGAATAGTTTTAATTCATATAGATGGTATAACCCTTTCTCTTCATTGATTATCGAAGTCATCTAATTATCTCTCCTTTAAATAATTTTATTTGCCCTAAACTTTACTGAGACCTGATCTTTATTAAAACATAAATATCTGGATATTTACAATTATGATAATGTTCATTACCACATGCAAAAATGACCTATTTCACGGAGCTAAATCGGTTGCTGTAGGATTAAATTCAGATTATAATGCTAATATTGTAAGTTATCCGGCAGAAATAATGCCAAAACTACTTAGGAGTATAGCAATGACAGAAAATGATCAGGTTGATAAAGGCTACCGTCTGTTTGACTGCCAGGAGGCATCGAAACATCATTTTGAAAGAGCCGCAAACCGCCTGAAAATGAAGCGGCGTTTACGTGATTGGATCTTGAAGCCTTTTCGTGAAATATCAGTACACCTTCCTGTGGTAATGGATGACGGGGAGATTCACCTTTTTCAAGGCTACCGGGTGCAGCATAACAACACTCGTGGTCCATCCAAAGGCGGCCTGCGTTACCACCCCGAGGTGTCTCTTGATGACGTGCGCGGTCTGGCCTCGTGGATGACCTGGAAGACAGCGCTGCTGGGCCTGCCACTGGGTGGGGCAAAGGGCGGGATTACCTGCAACCCGAAAAAAATGTCTGAAGCAGAACTGGAAAGACTGACCCGCAAATACACCCAGGCGATCAGTCTGGATATCGGCCCCAGCCAGGATATTCCCGCTCCGGATGTTAACACCAACGAAAAAGTGATGGCCTGGATCATGGATGAGTACAGCAAACTGCGCGGTTATGCTCCGGGAGTTGTAACCGGGAAACCGGTCGATCTCGGTGGATCGCCGGGACGCCTGGATGCTACCGGCAGGGGTGTAGCGATAGTCATTGAGCAATGGGCCGCTGATAATAACATGCCAATTGAAAAAGGGACAGCCGTAATCCAAGGTTTTGGCAATGTCGGCTACTATACCGCCTACCATTTGAACCGGACCGGATGCCGGGTTGTCGGGGTCTCTGATACCGGGGCCTGTGTTTACAACAGCAAGGGGCTATCCGTTGAAGATCTGATCAAGCATAAGCAGGCAACCGGAAGCGTTAAATCTTTTCCCGGCGCCGATACGCTGGCTCCCGAAGAAGTATTTGGTCTTAGCTGCGATTTTCTGGTTCCGGCAGCACTTGAAAATGCTATAAAAGGCGATAATTTTGAGAAGATCAAGGCTAAGGCTATTTTTGAAGCGGCTAACGGACCGGTCTGCCCCCTGACTGAACCCGGCTTAACAGAGATGGGCATTACCATCGTGCCTGATATTCTCGTTAACAGCGGCGGGGTGGTAGTATCGTACTTCGAGTGGGTCCAAAACCTGCAGCAATTCAGCTGGACGGCCAAAACAATCGACAAAGAACTAAAGGATAAGATGATAGGCGCCTACCGCCAGGTTGTTAAAAAGGCCGCCGCGGAGCAAGTCTCTCTGCGCCTGGCCGCTTACATGATCGCCATTGAAAAGGTCGCAAGGGCGTCGCTGGTTAGAGGAGCGTACTGAGAGGGGCCCGGAAAGAAGAAAAGCATGCACAACACAAGGAAACATACAAGGGGATCGCACAGAAGAACCGTCCCCCTGTGTTG
>CAYWDA010000054.1:0-5240 GCA_964456945.1 uncultured Syntrophomonadaceae bacterium | reverse complement strand
GCTGACGGTAGTCCGGAAATGATTAATCAAGATGAATGTACTGGCTGCAAGTTATGTGAATACCTGTGCCCGGATTTTGCGATTCAGGTTCAGAAAGATCAACCGGATTAAAACAATATTCCATGCTCTGATTGCCCGGGACAGGAGGTTTATTTTTGAACCGTGATTATCTAGAAATGCTCCAGCAAACCGGTCGTTTCGGCGAAGGTAAAAAAAGCCACATAGTTACCCTCGGCTGTCAGATGAATGAACACGATTCAGAAGTCATTGCTGCTATACTTGAAAATATCGGTTACAGCTCAACAACAGAAGTTGCTGAAGCAGATTTAATTATTATCAATACCTGTGCCGTTCGTAAAAAGCCTGAAGACAAGGTAGCATCACTCTTAGGCAAATATGCCCTGCTGAAAGAGGAAAACAAGGATCTGCTCATTGCTGTCGGAGGCTGTATGACCCAGCAAGGTGAGATAGCCAGGTATATCAAAGAGCGGTTCCAACATGTAAACCTGGTATTTGGCACCCATGCCCTGCCCCGCCTGCCACAACTGCTTGCCGAATCATTGCATAATAAGAATACAATAGTTGATATTGAAGACGATCAAATCGGCAGGGAAGGCCTTCCCGTCTCCCACAAAAGCACTTATCATGCCTGGCTTCCGGTTATTTACGGTTGCAATAACTACTGTTCATACTGCGTTGTGCCCTATGTACGCGGCCGGGAACGGAGCAGGGATATGAGTGATATTTTGGCAGAGGCTCGTTCGCTGGCTGCTGAAGGTTACCTGGAAATAACACTGCTCGGACAAAATGTTAATTCGTACGGGCATGATCTGAAAGGGAAACATAACTTTTCTGACCTTTTAGCTGAGCTAGACCTGATTGACGGATTGCAACGAATTCGCTTTATGACCTCACACCCCAAAGACCTGTCGCCACAACTGATAGAGACGGTGAGACAGGGAAAAAAACTCTGTGAACATTTTCATCTTCCTGTCCAGTCGGGAAGTAACCGAATACTGGATCTGATGAATCGCGGTTACCACAATGATCACTACCTTGAACTGATTTGCAGCGTTAACGAGGCAATCCCGGGAGTGTCAATAACTTCTGATTTCATCATCGGTTTTCCAGGGGAAGAAGAGGAGGATTTTTTAGAAAGCGTGAAGCTGCTTGAAAAAGCACGTTTCGACAACGCTTTTTCATTTATTTATTCACCGCGGGGTAAAACCGCAGCGGCAAAGATGCCGGACAATGTAACCCCTGTCGAAAAAGAACAACGACTTCAGCGGTTAAATAGTATTCAGCATCAGATCAGCCGCGAAAAAAATCACTTACTCATTAACACTTCGGTTGAACTGTTAGTGGAAGGTGTGAGCAAGACTGATCCCACAATGCTGACAGGGCGTACTCGCACTAATAAACTGGTCCATTTTTCATGCTCAGATAACCTGGTTGGCAGTTTAGTAAAGGTAAATATTACAGACGCGCGAACCTGGAACCTGGTCGGAGAATTAGAAGGAGGTTCCTGTTGAGCCGTACAAGCCCGATGATGGAACAATACAGGACCGTTAAAGAGCAACATCCTGATAAATTGCTCATGTTTCAGGTTGGTGATTTTTACGAATTCTTTTTTGAGGATGCCCGGGTGGCCGCCAGGGAAATGGAAATAGCGCTTACTACCAGGGATGGTGGCAGTGAAAACCCGATTCCTCTGGCCGGTGTACCCATTCATGCAGCAGAAACATATCTCAACAAGCTGCTCGGTAAAGGCTATAAAGTAGTCATTTGTGATCAGGTGGAAAATGCTGCCCAGGCTAAAGGGCTGGTCAAACGTGACATTACCCGTATTTTGACACCAGGAACGATTACAGATGCGCAGATGCTCGAAGAGAGCCGTAATAACTACCTGGCGGTGGTATTACAGAGCGGAGAGGATCATTACTACGGCCTCGCAGCCATTGACGTTTCTACAGGCGAGTTTCGGATCACCGAGCAGCAGGGTGAGAATGCCTGGGATACAATAAATGACGAATTGCGCCGTCTCGAACCTGCAGAACTGCTATGCAGCAGCGTCAGGCTGGCAGATATTTTCAATAATCAAAAAAAACATAACGGTAAGAACCTGATCGATGTAATTAGCGAACTACCTTCCCTTGAGGAAGCTAAAGCAGCAATGATTGAACAATGGAACAGCGAAACCTGGGATCAACTGCAATTAGACAGATATCCTATGGCTGCCGCCGCTGCTGCCGCCGCCCTCACCTACCTGCAATTGCTGCAGCAACTGCCGAAAGGCGTCAACCATTTTCACCGCCTTGATTTGTATTTTAACAATCGTAATATGATTATCGATAATATTACCAGCCGCAATCTTGAACTTACCCAAACCATCAGGGACGGCGGAAAAGAGGGGAGCCTGCTTTGGCTTATCGATCGCTGCATGACTGCAATGGGCAGAAGGCTCCTGCGGCGATGGTTGGAGCAACCGCTCTTTGCTCAGGAATTAATAGAAGAAAGATTAGATGCGGTTGGAGAGTTAATACATATGCCACTGCAAAGAAGAGATCTCCGTAAAAGAATGCAGGAGGTCTTTGACCTGGAACGCTTCTGCGGCCGCCTAAGCTATCAGCGGATCAATGCCCGTGATCTTGTAGCACTAAAAAATGCGTTAAAGCAGATTAGCGCTTTAAAAGTGTTGTTGTCCGGTTTTAAATCGACTAAAATAAGGCTCATCAATGATAAGCTGCCCGCATTCACCGAATTAATGACATTAATCGATAGCGCTTTGCTTGATGATCCGCCTACTTCATTAAAAGAGGGCGGTATTTTCAAAGAGGGCTATCACGAAGAAGTAGATCGCCTGAAAACCATTTCCCGCGAAGGCAATAACATGCTGCTCGAGTTTGAAAAGAATGAGAAACAGCGTACCGGCATTAAATCTCTGCGTATCGGTTATAATCGCAATTTTGGTTACTATATTGAAGTTACCCGCTTAAATAAAGATCTGGTTCCGCCAGAATATCATCGCAAGCAAACTCTTGTTAACGCTGAACGGTATACAACAGCAGAGCTTCATCAGATGGAAGAGCAGATAACCGGGGCTCGTGATAAGCTTGCCAGCCTAGAATATACTCTATTTGAAGAACTGCGTGCCGTGGTTGAAGGCTATACTGAGCAACTCTTAGGTGCATCCTATGAACTAGCTTATATTGATTGCCTGCAAAGCCTGGCTGAGATTGCCGAAAAAAATGATTACCGGCGCCCCCGTTTTACCAGCGGTCGCAAAATGTCTATCCGGCAGGCCCGTCATCCTGTTGTTGAACAACTGGCAATTGAGCGTTTTGTTCCAAATGATATTGTTATAGATCAGAAACATTATTTATTGCTCATCACCGGCCCCAATATGGCCGGTAAAAGTACTTATATCCGCAGTGCCGCCCTGGTTGCAATTATGGCCCAAATGGGCAGCTTTGTCCCTGCATCAGAAGCCGATTTGCCGCTTTTCGATCGCGTTTTTGCCCGGGTCGGAGCAGGCGATGATCTAAGCCGTGGACACAGCACTTTTATGGTTGAAATGCAGGAAACCGCTACCATTTTGAAAGAAGCTACCGTAGACAGTCTTATAATTCTTGATGAGATAGGACGGGGGACCAGCACTTATGATGGCATGAGCATCGCCCGCTCAGTCTTAGAATATCTTGGCAGCAAGATCAAAGCAAAAACTATGTTTTCCACCCACTACCACGAATTAACCAAATTAGAAGGAGATCTTTCCGGAATAAAAAACTATACAATGGCTGTCAAAGAGAAGGGTAAGCAAGTGATCTTTTTACGCCAGGTTGTTCCCGGGAAAGCTGACAAAAGCTACGGTATTAACGTGGCTCGACTGGCCGGTGTGCCTTACGAGGTACTGGTCAGAGCGGAGACAATTTTAGCAGAGTTAGAACTGACTTCTTCAACTGTAGTCGAACAACAGCTTAGTCTGCTGCCAATGGTCGCTGAACCGCTATCTGATTACAGTTATGAATTAGCGATTATTGATGAATTAAAAGAGATTGATTTGAATCGTATAACACCGCTCGAGGCTATTCAAAAGCTATACGAGTTGCAGAAGCAGCTTCTGGATTACGAGCAAAGTGGAAAAGAAGAGGTAAACCGCAAAAATGAGTATTAAAATTCTTGATCAGCTCACCGCTGAACAAATTGCCGCTGGAGAAGTAATCGAGAATCCGGCTTCAGTTGTTAAAGAGCTTGTCGAAAACTCTCTTGACGCTGGCGCCTCAAAAATTGATATAGAGATAGAGGATGGCGGAAAGAGTTATATTGCCGTGACCGACAATGGGCGCGGTATTGCTGCCGCTGAACTTTCACTTGCCTTCAAGCGCTTTGCAACCAGCAAGTTAGCATTAATTGGCGATCTTGACAATCTTTCCAGTTTAGGTTTTCGGGGAGAAGCGTTGCCCAGCATTGCTGCTGTAGCAAGGGTTAATCTGACTACACGTGCTGATAGCGCATTAACCGGAGCAATAATTTCGCTGGCCGGCGGTGAAATTACCGAACAGGCAGAAATTGGCGCCCCGCCGGGAACAAGAGTGGAAGTCAGAAACCTGTTCTATAACACCCCGGGCAGATTAAATTTCCTGCGTGCCGATGCAGCGGAATCAAGCCGCATCAGCACTCTGATTTCAGAACTTGCGCTTGCCTATCCGGCGGTCGCTTTTAACCTTAAGAGCGGAAAGCGAAACCTGTTTAGCTCTTCGGGTGATGGTGTATTGCTTCATGTGATCGGTTCACTTTACGGTAACGACAGCGCAGAAGCCATGGTTGAGTTCAAACGTGAAGAGAGAGATTCAGGTATGCAAATATACGGCTACAGCTCCGCACCTCATTTTAGCAGATCATCAAGACGTTGGATTACACTGGTTGTGAACGGGCGCCTGATTAAGAATGCAATGATGCTCAGCGCTCTTGAACGAGCATACGGTGACCTGCTGCCGAAACAGCGCCATCCGCAGGCAGCTCTGCATCTTAAAATGCCTGCAGACACAATTGATGTTAATGTACACCCGGCAAAGATTGAAATAAGATTTCAACATCCTGAAGAAGTTAAAAAGCTAATCTATAAGACTGTCAGACTGGCTCTGCAGGGCGACACTTCGCTGACTCAGTTGACACAAAACGCTGCAAACGTTAATTATCTTCAAAACCAAGAAGTTTTCACACAACCAAGTGCCTGGCTC
>CAYWDA010000053.1:0-6489 GCA_964456945.1 uncultured Syntrophomonadaceae bacterium | reverse complement strand
ACTTGTGAACATCTTGATCCGGTTCGTTTCCTGAGCAACCCCTCAACCGGCCTGATGGGTTATTCGCTGGCCAGGGCATTAAGTGAACGCGGCGCACAGGTAACCCTGATCAGCGGACCGACGCACCTGGCTGCACCGGCCGGAGTAACAACTGTCGCCGTAATTTCGGCAGATCAGATGTACAATGCAGTAATGGAAAACTACGCTGAGAATCGCCTGGTCATTAAGGCTGCTGCTGTATCCGATTTCCGCCCCCTTGACATTGCAGGGCAAAAGGTTAAAAAAAATGAAGCCGGGCTGCTGCTCGAGCTTGTTCCAAACCGTGATATTTTAAGTGAGTTAGGGGCAAAAAAAGGTAACCACATCCTTGTAGGCTTTGCGGCCGAAACCGAAAGCGCAGTTGAAAATGCACATGACAAATTGATCCGTAAAAACCTTGATCTGATTATTGTTAATAACCTGAACGAGCCGGGTGCCGGTTTTGCCGTCCCGACAAACCGGGTTTCGATTATCAACCGTCGTGGTGCAGTGGAAGAACCGCCTTTAATGGCAAAAGCAGATCTTGCTCACCTTATTCTTGATCGGGTTGCTGATCTTTTATTAGAGAAGGTGGATTAAGCGCGAGGTGATAAACATCTCGACAAAAGCAGATATAATCAAAAGGGTTATAACCAGCGGCAGAACTGAAATAGCCTCTTTCCATATATAACGGAAACTTTCTATGCGGTTTATGCCTGGTAGTGGTGAAGCGACGCAGTGATAGCCGAACTTCAAACCGATTGCCCCACAGAGAAAAAAAGCGAACAGTTCAAAGATGCCATGCGGCATAATTCCCAGCATGATCAGTGGCAGCAGTGAGGCACCCTCTTGCACGGCCAGAGAAAGTAAAACCCCAACCAGTGCTCCATTAATGCCCAGGGTGAATAGAGGCGATATACCGGCCAGCACCCCAAGTAACAGCATCTGGGCCATCGATAAAAAATTATTCATGAAAACTAACAAAGCGCTGACCAGAGGCTTTGCTTCGATTAGAAAAGCAAAAAGCTCCTGCAGCATACCCAACTGGCTATCCATTACCTGGTCGTCCACAGGCTCGCTGTAAGCAGTGCCCATATAAAAAGCGACAGCGCAGATCATGAAAATAGCAGTGGCTAAAACCAACCAACTGCGATTATCTCTGATTACCTCTTTAGCGGGGAAAAATAAAGTCAACATCGCCTAAGCCTACTTTCTAAACTGCTTTCACCATCATATCAAAACTAAAGGCAAGGGTAAATAGGTCAGATATTTGAGCCATTGCTTATGATTGTTTTCAGGCAGCAGCAATTTAATACAAGTAAAACTGCGTATCAAATTGCTCTGCAGAAAAATTTCTGCGGGGCTTGTTTTTGTTTTAAGGTATAATTGGAAGAGCAATATTTCTGCTTCTCAGAAACGTTCATATCTCAATCGTGGGGCGCGCCCCTGCCTAGAGGAGAAAGATTAGTGCATCGATATGCAGAAATAATTATAGATATGGTTAGTAATGCCGTTGACCGCCCTTTTCATTACTCTATTCCAGCTTCGCTGCAAGATAAGCTGCAGGCGGGAATGCGGGTGACGGTTCCTCTTGGCAACCGCCGCACCCAGGGTTACGTTTTGCGTCTGCTGGATAAAACAGAGATTCAGTCACTGCGCGATATAATCTCCATTACTGATTCTGAACCGCTCCTGACTGAAGAGCATCTGGCGCTGGCCCACTGGATATCAATGCGCTGCTACTGCCGGTTGATTGACGCACTGCACGCCATGATACCGGCTTCGTTCCGCAAGGGCCGGCAGCCGGGAATGGTCGAGTTAATCGGCCCCTCTACCGCTGCGGTTGATGCCGATCTTGGCCGGGCACCGGCGCAGAAAGAAGCGTTGCAGATCATTATTGAAAAAGGCCCGCTTTCCCGCAGCGCCCTGGCCGGTCTTGGTGTTAAGAGCGCAGTCATTCGCAACCTTGACCAGAAAGGCCTTATTCAGTCAACCACAGCACGCCCTGTAGATCATCATAAAGCCAGCCTGTCAGCATCAAGCGTACCTCTGTTGATGCACGATGAACAGGCCGATTGTTTCGCACAAGTTACAGCTATTTTAGATCTGAAACGGGCAGAACGCGTTTTACTGCATGGCATTACTGCCAGTGGTAAAACTGAAATTTATATGCAGAGTATTGCTCACTGCCTTGATCAAGGCCGATCAGCCCTGATGATGGTTCCCGAAATTGCCCTGACCCCACAGATGATCGAACATTTCGAAGGGCGTTTTCCGGGCCGGGTTGCCGTGCTGCACAGCCGCCTGACTACTGCCGATAAGAGCCGCCAGTGGCAGATGATTCTTAGCGGCGAGGCCGGGGTTGTACTTGGCGCCCGCTCGGCTGTCTTTGCGCCGCTGGCCAACATCGGCCTGATCGTGATCGATGAAGAGCACGAAACTACCTACAAACAGGATGACACCCCCCGTTACCATACCCGTGATGTTGCCTGGTGGCGCTGTCGTTACCACAAAGCGGTGCTGCTGCTGGGCAGTGCTACACCATCGCTCGAAAGTTTTTACCGGACGATGGATGGCGGTGATCAAAGGTTACTGACCATGGCCAAAAGGGTCACCCCGACCCAGCTTCCGCCGGTTGAAATTGTTGATATGCGTAAAGAACTGAAAGAAAACCACCGCCATATTTTCAGCCGCCCCCTGTTGAAAGAAATTAAAGGGGTTTTAGAGCGCGACGAGCAGGCGCTGCTCTTTATCAACCGCCGCGGGTTTGCCGGTTTTGTACTCTGCCGTGAGTGCGGTTACGTGGTGCGCTGCCCTTCCTGTGATGTGTCGCTGACCTTGCATCTTGACCGCGGGCAGATGTGCTGCCACTACTGCGCCCATGAAGAGCCTGCCCCGACGGTCTGCCCCAGCTGCGGGGGCATCAAAATCAAATACTTCAGTGCCGGCACCCAGCGGGTAGAAGATGAAGTGAAGAAACTCTACCCTGATCTTTCAGTGATCCGCATGGATAGCGATACTACGACCAGCCGGGAAGCCCATAATCACTATTACCAGCAGTTTCGTAACCGTAAAGCAAGCATTTTAATCGGCACCCAGATGATTGCCAAGGGCTTTGATTTTCCTGGTGTAACCCTGGTCGGGGTGGTTGCCGCAGATACAACCCTTAACCTGCCAGACTTCAGGGCGCCTGAGCGTACTTTTCAGCTTTTAACCCAGGTTGCCGGGCGAACAGCACGCGGTCCTGGCGGCGGTAAGGTTATCGTCCAGACCTATCATCCGGAACATTACAGCATTATTGCCGCCGCTGATCACAATTACCAGGCATTTTTCGGGCAGGAACTGGAAAACCGTCGCCAGCTTGCCTATCCGCCATTTTCCGACCTGCTGCGCTTTCTGTTCAGCGGGGCTGATGAAAAAGCGGTTTTCGAGGCCGCCAACTGGTTTACTGCCCTGCTTGCCCCGATCAGTGAACAGGCCGAGATATTAGGCCCGGCCCCGGCATCGCTCTTCCGGATCAAAGAGCAATACCGGGTTCAGACCATTCTAAAGGGGGAAGCGTTGACCAGGCTGGCTCCTAAAATTAAAAAGGCGATTCGTGAATACCACAGTTTTAAACCGCCGTGGCCGGTCCGCCTGGCGGTGGATTTTAACCCCCTGGTAGTGTTATAATTGTGGCAAGAGGAGTGTAAATTATGGCTCTCAGAAAAATATTAAACGACAATCATCCTGTGCTGCGCACCCCGGCGCAGGAGGTTAAAAAGATTAACAGCGGCGTCACTCGTCTGCTGGATGACATGGTTGAAACAATGCATGATGCCGAGGGCGTCGGTCTTGCTGCTAATCAGGTCGGTGTTTCCAAGCGAATTCTGATCGCTGCTGACGGCGAAGAAGTAATTTATGAGTTGATCAACCCTCACTGCACACTTGCAGATGGAGAATTATTGGGCATTGAGGGTTGCTTAAGTGTGCCTGGAACTTACGGTGAAGTGCCGCGCGCTGAAAAAGTGATTGTTAAAGCTTTGAACCGCGAAGGCAGGGAAATACGCCTCGAGGCTGAAGGCTTACTGGCACGCATTCTTCAGCATGAAATTGATCATCTCGATGGAATTCTGTTTACTGATAAGGCTTTGCGACTGGTCGATCCTGAAACTTTAAAAAGCGAGGAATAAATTTGAAATCGCTTAAACTGCTATTTATGGGCACACCTGCTTTTGCTCTGCCTTCACTCGATCTGCTTGACCGCTCACCACATACCATTGCCGCGCTGGTGGTGCCGCCGGATCGCCCCGTAGGTCGTGGGGGCAAAGTTCGCCATGCCCCTACCAGGGAGTGGGCTTTGCGGCACGGTGTGGTAACAGCACAACCCGATAAGATTAATGAAAGCATCTTTATAGACTGGCTTGAAGAGATCAACCCGGATCTGATTGTAACCGTAGCTTTCGGACGTTTGCTGCCCCAGGCAGTATTGCGGCTGCCTGCTCTCGGCTGTATTAACCTTCACGCTTCGCACCTGCCTGCCTATCGCGGTTCGGCTCCTATTCACCGGGCAGTGATTGACGGTGCCCTTTACAGCGGGGTTACAATAATGCACATGGCTCCGGAACTTGATGCCGGCGATATCATCATGCAGGAAAAAGAAACAATTTCTAACCTCGATACAGCCGGAATGCTGCATGACCGCCTTGCCGACAGGGGAGCAGCGCTGCTTATTAAGGCAATCGATGCTTTGACAGAGGGTAATGCTGCCCGGGTGCCCCAGGATCACAACCTGGCGACCTATGCCCCACCTCTGACTGCTGATGATGAAAGGCTCGACTGGAACCTTGGCTCTGCTGAACTTTACAACCGCATTCGTGGCCTGAACCCCTGGCCGGGCGCCTACACCATATGTGGCGATCGGCGGATCAAGGTATGGAAAGCAGCCCCTCCCGCAACAGCCGACCAGAGATCAGAAACCGCTGCTAATCACAAACCAGGCACTATCCTTGCTGTTGGTGAAGCGTCGCTCAGTATTGCCACCGGGGATGGCGTATTAACTCTTCTCGATCTGCAGCCGGCCGGTAAAAAAGCGATGGATGCTGGTTCTTTTTGCTGCGGTTACCGTATTGAACCAGGCAGTTGTCTGGATGGAGTTTAGGCTGTGGATAAAAAAAACATCCCACAGAAGGGAGCGCGAGAAGCAGCTCTGCGTGCCCTGGTCAGGGTCGAGGAAGATGGCGCCTACCTGAACCTGGTTTTACCCTCCCTGCTGCAGAATGCCCCTCCCGCTGAACGGGCACTTGCAGTTCAGATTTCCACCGGCACTCTCCAAAGGCTAAACACTATTGATTGGGTGATTAACCTCTTTTCCCGTCGCAACCTGGATACCTATACCCCCTGGTTGCGCAACCTGCTTCGCCTCAGCGTCTACCAAATTATGTATTTGGATCGCGTTCCCCACTACGCTCTAGTCGATGAAGCCGTTCGCCTGGCCCGCCGTTTCGGGCACCGCGGAGTGGCCGGCCTGGCTAATGCGCTTCTGAGGCGAATTGCCGCTGAATCAACAAGTTTACCCTGGCCAGATTCCACAGTTGAGCGGTCAGAATACCTCTCCCTGAAGCATAGCCAGCCGCTCTGGCTGGTTGACCGTCTTATCTCTCGCCTTGGCTTTGCTGAAGCAGAAAGCTGGTGTCTCGCCTCTAATCTGAAACCTTTGATTTCAGTTCGCCCCAACTTATTGCGCACTGATTCGACAGCGCTCATCAATAAGCTGCAAAGCGAAGGGTTTGAGGCTTCCGTCAGCCCGGTGGTGCCTGCAATGCTGCGCCTGGCTGAAGGCGTCTCACCTGTTGCTGCCAAATCTTTCAGGGAAGGGCTTTTCACCATTCAGGGTGAAAGTTCTGCCCTGATTGCTCCCCTGCTTGCTCCACGACATGGTGATCTGGTAATCGATCTCTGCAGCGCACCGGGTGGCAAAACGACGCACCTGGCCGAATTAATCGGTGATAGCGGCCGGGTTTACGCCTGCGATCTGCACCAGAGTCGTTTGCAGCTGGTTGAAAAAGCAGCGAACAGACTTGGGCTGCAGAACATTACTACTGTAGCCGTCGATGGACGCAACCCCGGTGCCCAAAATCTGCCTTTGGCAGATGCAATTCTGGTTGACGCTCCCTG
This sequence comes from uncultured Syntrophomonadaceae bacterium, assembly GCA_964456945.1. GTDB lineage: Bacteria > Bacillota > Dethiobacteria > DTU022 > DTU022 > CAYWDA01. Next base: position 315 of record CAYWDA010000053.1, on the reverse strand, counting down.
TTCAGGGCTCGGTGTAATCAGGAGACTGCCTGAAATTAAGTGGCGTCGCAATGAAGAAGACTTACTGCGGATGCAAGCCTTACAGATTGAACTGCTAACTTCTGCTGCCAGGTTGCTTAAACCCGGTGGAAAGCTACTCTACTCGGTCTGCACTACAGAACCGGAGGAAACCGAAGCCGTAGCTGCTGCATTTAATATGGCTCATCAGCAATTCATTGCGGAAGAGCTGTTATCCGGCCTGCCTTTATCACTGCAAAGCGATCAGGATAGTTCTGAAACAATTAAACTGTGGCCGCAGCGTCACGATTTGGATGG
>CAYWDA010000052.1:0-7125 GCA_964456945.1 uncultured Syntrophomonadaceae bacterium | reverse complement strand
AGAGAACAAACCGGTTTTTTTAAGTATCGGCTATTCGACCTGCCATTGGTGCCACGTGATGGAGAAAGACTCCTTTGAAGATCAGGAAGTTGCTGATTTGCTTAACGAGCACTTTGTATCGATAAAGGTCGATCGCGAAGAGCGCCCTGATCTTGACCAACAATATATGGCAGCCTGCCAGGCCCTGACCGGTCAGGGGGGCTGGCCGCTCACCGTTTTTTTAACTCCTGCCAGGAAACCTTTTTATGCTGCGACCTTTATTCCGAAAAGCCCCCGTTACGGTATGAATGGCATGATCGATATTCTGCCCCGGTTAAGTGCATTCTGGAAGGAAGACCGCGAGAGAGTGGTTAATGCCGGTGACGAACTTGTTGAGGCTATGCGCAAGTTGTCCGGAACTGATATTAATGCAGGTAGTGGTGCAGCGGCAGACAGAGATCTTCCCGGTGAAGAACTGCTGCACACTACCTATGGCCACCTGAAGGGCAGTTATGACCAGCAATATGGTGGCTTTGGTGATGCGCCAAAATTCCCTGCCCCTCACCAGCTGCTATTTCTGTTGCGTTATTGGAAGCGAAGCGGGGCGGCTGATGCCCTGAAAATGGCAGTCGAAAGCCTGCGGGCAATGCATCGTGGCGGTATTTTTGATCAACTGGGCTACGGTATGCACCGCTATTCCGTAGATAAAGAATGGCTGGTGCCCCATTTTGAGAAAATGCTCTACGACCAGGCCCTTACTGCCATTTCTGCCCTGGGGGCTTACCAGGCGGCCGGTGATCAGGAAATGGCCCTATTTGCAAAGCGCATTTTCAGTTACCTGCTGACTGATCTTCTTTCTCCGGATGGCGCTTTTTACTCTGCTGAAGACGCAGACAGTGAAGGCGAAGAGGGCACCTTTTATGTCTGGCGCCCGGAAGAGCTTAAGGCAGCGCTCGGTGAGGAACGCGGTCACCTGGTGGCTGAATATTACGGGGTAAGCGAAAAAGGCAACTTTGAGCATGGCACTTCAATTCTGCACCGCCGCCACAGCGATGAAGCTTTTGCTGCAGAACACGGTTTATCCATAACTGAACTGCAGGTTTTACTGGAAGAGGCACGCACAGTTCTGCTGACAAAACGTGCTTTAAGGGAGCGGCCGTTTCGTGACGACAAGATTATCAGCGCCTGGAACGGTCTGGCTATTGCTGCGCTGGCCCGGGGAGCGATTGTCTTGGAAGAACCCTTATTTCTGGCTGCAGCCGAGCGTGCCGCTGTTTTTATTGCAGAGAAAATGGTGTCAGGTGAGGGGCGTCTGCTCAGGCGTTACCGGGAAGGTGAAGCGGCTATACCGGCATTTCTTGACGATTATGCCAACCTGGCCTGGGCGCACCTTGAACTATACAAGGCAGGCGCCGGTGACAGTTATCTTGAATCGGCGGAACGTTTAAGCAGGGAAATGCTAACCCTTTTTGAAGGTGAAAACGGAATATTACTCTACAGCGCAACAACCGCAGATAGCGCTGATTTTGCTCTTGAAGCTGAAGCTTATGACGGGGCAACCCCATCTGGTGTGTCGGTAGCGGCAATGAATCTTTTGCAGTTGGGAAAAGCGCTGCAGGATGAGACTCTTTCCACAAAAGGTGAAGGTCTGATAATCGCTCAACAGAGCAAGGTAGAACGTTACCCGACCGGCTTTACTTACCTGCTTGCAGCCCTCGATTATGCCCTGTCAGCTAGTGAAGAGCGTTTTTACTGCACTGAAAATGGTTGCCACGGGTTGGAATAACTTTGCGCACACCGCCCCTGGGGTCTTCAACATCGCCCTTGTAGCGCGGTATGATATGAATGTGAAAATGAAACACAGTCTGGCCGGCATCATGGCCAACATTAGCCCCGATGTTATATGCATCGGGGTTATATTTATCCCCCAGGTATTTTTTTGCTTCAAAGATCAGCCCGCGAATGGCTTCGTGTTCTTCGGGTGAGGCGTCAAAATAGGTTTTCACGTGCCGCTTTGGAATTACCAGAATGTGCCCCTTACTGACCGGGCAGGCATCGTAGAAGGCCAGAGCCAGATCGTTTTCAGCAATAATATCGAGTGATTCCCTGCGGCAAAAAACACAATCGTTCATTAAAGATCCTCCTGAATAGTAACTCTCTATTTCTGCCCTCTATCATAACATAAACCGGGCACCGGATGAACTAAGCAATTTAGACTATTTGCGGCTCGCACTTGCCATATATGTTCAAAACTAATAGTATAAAGGCTAAGAATAATTGCTGCGGTTAAAAGTTTAAAATTAAGGGGGTTGGAGGATGACAGATTACAGAAACAGCTCTTTTATGTTTGTGCTTGGTGCGATTGTTGCCCTTTTTGTTACAGTGCAGTCAATCGTTTTTTTGCGTAAAGCCTGGAATGAAGGTCTTCAAAGGGGAGTGCCGCCTGAGAAAATGCGCAAGGCAGTTGTATCAAGTGCGGTTTTTACCCTGGTTCCCTCACTTTCAATTTTGCTGACCATGCTCACCCTTTCTGGCGCTTTAGGTCTGGCCCTGCCCTGGATTCGCCTTTCGGTAATTGGGGCAATAACCTATGAACTGCCAGCGGCAGAGGCAGCGGCACAGGCAGCAGGGGCAAGCCTGATGGGTTCAGGTGTTCCGGTTGATGTATTCTCGGTAATAGTCTGGGTTATGACCCTGGGCATCATGTCCGGACCGCTCTTTATTATTGCTTACTTCAAAAAACTGCAGGGCAAAGTCAACCAGATCAAGGTTGATGATAACCGCTGGGGCGCCCTGCTTATTGCAGCAATGTTTGTCGGTCTGATTAGTTCATTCTTGGGCAGCGCCCTTGCCGGTGGCCTGGTTTCTATTCTAACGCTCTTTTCATCAGCACTGCTGATGGTAATCTGCATAACCTTTGAGAAAAAAGCGGGGTTGAAGTTATTTAAAGATTTTGCCCTGCCCCTAAGCATGATCGGGGCGATGGTTCTGGCTATAGTCTATTCCGGAATGTTGGGGGGTTAGGCAGATGACAAAAGATAAAGCGAACAACGTAGCTTATGAAACTTCAATTCATCGCATGGGGCGGACCTGGATGACGGCTGCTCTTTTGGTAATTATGGCTGTTCCAATTGCCATTTCAATCTATTTTGATACCTGGCCGACAGTGGGGCCGCTGCTGGGTGGGCTGCTGCCGATTATGATGATTTATGTGCCGATCGGTATTATTGAAGTAATAACTTTCTCACCAATGCTAGGCAGTGGCGCCACATACCTTGCTTTTACCACCGGCAACCTGACCAACCTGAAGGTGCCCTGTGCCCTGAATGCCTTAGAAATTGCCGAGATTGAACCGGGATCAAACCAGGGAGAAGTTATCTCAACTATTGCCGTGGCCACATCTTCACTGGTGACCAATCTTGTTCTCGTCTTAGGGGTTGTTCTCTTCGTGCAGTTGACCCCTATACTGGCATCACCACTTCTAAAGCCTGCTTTTGAGAACATTTTGCCGGCGCTGTTTGGGGCGCTCGGTTACCTTTATATTTCGAAAAACTGGAAGCTGGCCGTTGTGCCGCTGGCTTTGATGGTTATTATATTTATTATTGTACCGACAGCACCGGTGGGCATTCTTATTCCGGTCAGCGCTCTTTCGGCTGTTGCCGCGGCAAGGTTTATGTACAAGCGAAACATGATCTAAAACTGGCCGGCTAAAACTGTTTCTGTTTTGCCCGGCAGCAGGAGGTAGTTGTTACTTTGACGTTAACTATTATAGCGTTGGCATTAATTGGCGCATGGCTGGCGGTTATTCTTGTGCGGGCGGCGCTTTACAAACCACCCGCTGCAGCAACCGGCCCGGTTCATCTTCCGGGGCCGCAGTTTGATCTTACCTCAGCAGCCGGGCGCCTGGCTAATTTGGTGCGCTGCCGAACGATTGCGCCACAGAGCGATAAACTTTGCAGTGAAGCAGATCGTCAGGGGATTAATGTTTACGAGGAATATGAGAAATTAAGGCAGCTCTTGAAAGACTATTACCCGCTGACCCACCAGGCGCTTACGCATGAGCTGGTTAAAGACCATTCGCTGCTCTATCGCTGGGCTGGAAAAAGCAGTGAAAAACCGCTGCTCTTGATGGCCCACTACGATGTGGTTCCGGCAAACGATGCACAGTGGCAGCAGCCCCCTTTCGCCGGTAATATTATTGACGGGGTAATCTGGGGGCGGGGCACCCTTGATACAAAGTGCACACTCTGTGCCATATTTGAGGCGGTAGAGAAAATGCTTGCTGCAGGGTTTGAGCCACAGCAGGATATCTACCTTGCTTTTGGTCATGATGAAGAAACGATGGGTTACGGTGCGCCTGCTACTGTTGAAGTTCTAAAAAGCAGGGGTGTGCGTTTTGAGATGGTTCTGGACGAAGGCGGGGCCATTGTCAGGGATGTTTTCCCCGGGATCAGCAAACCGATTGCTGTAATTGGTATGTCTGAAAAAGGGGTTGCCGATTTCGAAGTTGTGCTCGAAGGCAGCGGGGGCCATTCTTCGACCCCTGGCCTGCGCACTCCGCTTGGTGAAATGAGTAAAATTATTTTGCGTCTTGCCAAAAAGCCTTTTCAGGCGCTTCTGCCGGTAGAGGTAGTGGAGATGTTTGCTGTTTTGGGGCGCCACATGCCCTTTGGTTTTAGAATTATCTTTGCCAATTTATGGTGTTTCAAGCCGTTACTAACACTCTTGCTGCCAAAACTGGGAGGGGAGCTTGGCGCTCTTTGCCGCACGACCTGCGTTTTTACGATGATCGAAGGCAGCAGCGCCAGTAACGTGATACCCAACCGGGTGCGCGCGGTAGCAAACCTGCGCCTGGCGGCGATTGATCCGCTCAGTAAAGCTTTGGGTCACCTCACTGAACAGGCTAAAGCTGCTTTGGCAAAGGGTCGTGCAGCAAAAGATCCGCTTGAACTGAAGGTTAATTTAATTCAGGGTCATGATGCGTCACCTTCTTCAAGCACCGCTTCAGAGGCCTATGCGCTGCTGGCCGAAACAATCAGCGCCACCTTTCCGGGGACCATTGTTACCCCCTACATTATGATGGCCGCCAGCGATTCACGGCACTACTGTGCTATCTGTGATAATGTGCTGCGCTTCTCGCCGATTCAGCTGGGCAGGGAAGAACTGCGCTCAATTCATGGTAATGATGAGCAGATCAGGATAGAAAAATTTGGCGGTATTATAGAATTTTATCTTGCCCTGATTGGCAGATCCTGATCGAGATTCATTTTGGCAGGATTATCGTGTTACGATGAGGAATATTTTCATGAAATGTGGTGAGCGGTTTAGGGAGGAGATAGGTAGTGAGATCAACTAATAACTCAGAGCGGTTTTTGAATGCTTACTCAATTATAGAACATGAATTGGAAAGGATCCTTGATTTAAAGGATCATCGCCGGTTTTTTGAACTGGTTGAGCGAGGTGCGAAAGTTAACCCGGTGGTTGAACGCTATCGCTTTGATCTAAAAGAATACAGCGAATTGCGCAATGCTATCGTTCACGATCGGGCTGGCGGTGAAATAATTGCTGAGCCAAACGATGAAGCGGTGGCGCATATTGAGCGTATTGTCAAACTATTGCTTGAACCGCCGCGGGTAGCGCCTCTTTTTATGAAAGAGGTACTCACTCTCTCTATCAGTCATCCTGTATCGAGAGCTATTCGCGAATTTAGTCAGATGGGTTATACCCAGGCTCCGGTGCTTGAAGATGGTTTAGTTGTCGGATTGATCACTTCCAACATGATTGTCAGGTGGATGGGAAAAAGTCTGGCCAATAACTCATTCGATATCAATAAGACTACACTGCGCGAAGTTATCAGGGTAGCTGGTCACGAACTCAACTACGAGGTTGTGTCGACAAACAAATCGCTCTTCGAGATTCCTGACCTTTTCTACCACTGGCAGCAGGAAGGCAAAAAACTGGAGGCAGTGCTGATTACCCGCAAAGGGAAATTAAATGAACCGCTGCAGGGGATAATTACCAACCGCGACCTGCCGCTGGTCCATCGTGAACTTGGTTACAATAACGGGTCTTCTAAGGCGGGCGCTTAAAAATACAAGCACTTATAGTAAGCAAATCCGATCGCTGATCTTAAGGAGTATAAACGTCTTGTTCAAAAAGTGTTGTCATATTTGTTTGTTCATCGCTCTCTCTATGATGCTGCCGGTTCTGCTCTATGTGACCGAAGGCGGAACAACTGCTGTCAATACCAAAGGTATTTCTGATGGCGATGGTTGCAAAACAGCTAAGACCGGGGAAGAAGTGATTAATTTTAAGGCGCTGCTCTACGATGGTGATAAGGCGTCGGAATTAATCATAAGCTATTTGGAAAAGCTTGAAACTGAAGCAGAAGAAGACCAGGTTACAGATTCGGAAATTGGGAACGCTTCCACAAAGGCCCCGGCCTCTGCTCCCCCGACGCCTGCTGCGGTTCAAGATCAAGTCGCAGCAGCTTCAGTAGAGGCACCGGCACCAGTGCAAACACCTACAGTTGATAACAACTCAAAAGAGCAGCAGATGATTAACTTAATCAACCAGGCCCGCAGTAGTGCCGGTCTGTCTGCTTTGCAGGTCAGCAGTGATTTAACGAAGGTAGCCCGGGCCAAGAGCAAAGATATGGTTGATAAAAATTACTTTAGCCACACTTCACCAACCTACGGCAGTCTGGTCACTATGCTACAGCATTTTGGAATTAGCTACAGTGCTGCGGGTGAGAACCTGGCCATGAATTCAAACGGCAGCGTTGGCGCGGCTCATGAATCATTGATGAATTCACCGGGACACCGGTCTAACATTTTAGAGCCAAGATTCAGATACGTGGGTGTGGGCATTCAGGTTAGAAGCGATGGCAGCCACTACTACACACAGATCTACATTGCCAGGTAGCCTTTAACTGGTTAAATTCTACCCGGTTTTTCTTTTTGTGAATGGAGGTATCTGCTTGTACAAAAAAACAATATTGATATTAACGATCTTGCTGCTTATAGCTGCTCCGGTTAATACTGTTACCGAAGAAGAGGTTGTTCTTGAAGAGCATTTTTACCGGGGGCGGGTTCTGGAAGTTAATGAAACCGAAGAGCAAGAGCATGAATACTATACTGTAGTTGA
>CAYWDA010000051.1:0-11172 GCA_964456945.1 uncultured Syntrophomonadaceae bacterium | reverse complement strand
TGATTATTTAATACAAAATATTTGTCTGGAGGAGATTATAATGGCGAAAGAAAAAGTAGTGTTGGCCTATTCAGGAGGACTCGATACATCGGTAATTGTTAAATGGCTAAAAGAAGAGTACGATTATGAAATTGTAGCGATGACCGCTGATGTTGGTCAGGGTGATACCGAACTGATTGGGCTGGAAGAAAAGGCGATCAAAACAGGAGCTTCGCAACTCTTTGTCGAAGATATTCGTGAAGAGTTGGTCAGGGATTATATCTTCCCTATGGTCCAGTCGGGTGCTGTCTACGAGGGTAAATACCTGCTAGGCACGGCTATTGCCAGGCCGCTGATCGGTAAAAAACTGGTCGAAATAGCGGAAAAAGTGGGAGCAACCGCGGTGGCTCATGGCGCCACCGGAAAGGGTAATGACCAGGTGCGCTTTGAATTTGCAGTTAAAGCGCTAAACCCGTACTTAAAAATAATCGCCCCCTGGCGTGTGTGGGATCTTAAGTCACGCACCGACTGCATGAACTATGCCTGCGATCACGGTATTCCCATTCCGGTCACTGCGGAAAAGCCATACAGTATAGACCGCAATATCTGGCACATTAGCTTTGAGGGGGGCGTTTTGGAAGATCCGGCCAGGGGCCCGGATAGCGATATGTTCAGGTTGACCGTATCTCCCGAAGATGCACCCGATCAATCGGAAGCGCTTTCGATCAGTTTTGAAAAGGGTATTCCCTATGCAGTAAACGGAAAGAATTTGGGCCCGGTAGCGCTGGTTGAAGAACTGAACAGCATTGCCGGCAGGCACGGTATTGGCCGTGTCGACCTGGTCGAAAATCGCCTGCTTGGTATGAAATCGCGCGGTATTTACGAGACTCCGGGCGGAACCCTGCTTGCCTTTGCCCACCGCGAACTGGAACATTTTACTCTAGACCGTGAAACCTATCACTACAAAGAAGTTATTGCCCTCAAATATGCGGAAATGATTTACTATGGTCTCTGGTTTACTCCGCTGCGCGAGGCGCTCGATGGATTTATCAAGGTTACCCAACAGACTGTGTCGGGTATCATCAATTTGCAGCTCTATAAAGGCAATATTACTGTCGTCGGACGTGAGTCAGAACATACTCTTTATCACCCTGAAATGGTTACCTTCGAAGCTGATGAGCTTTTTAACCAGTATGATGCCCAGGGCTTCATCAATCTTTACGGGTTGCCGCTGACCATAAAAGGAATGCTGGACATGAAGAAAAAGCAACTCAGGGAGGTGGCTAAGAGCTGAAAAAGCCGTGGCAGGGAAGATTCACCAAAGATACCACTGAAGCAGTGCTGCAATTTTCGGCCTCGCTGCCCTTTGACCGGCGCCTGGCTCACTGCGATATCAGGGGCAGCATTGCCCATGTCGAGATGCTCGCTCAGACAGCAATAATTTCTGTAGAAGAAGCGGCCGCAATCTGTAATGGACTGGAGCAGATCAGGGAAGAGGTTGATGGTGGCACTTTCCCTTATGACATCGGGTTTGAAGATATTCATATGAATATCGAAAAACGACTGACCGAGTTGATTGGGCCGCTGGGGGGCAAACTGCACACAGCGCGAAGCCGCAATGATCAGGTTGCGCTTGACGGGCATCTTTACTTAAGGGAAGAGATGATCCTGATTGATCAGCTTTTACTGCACCTGCAGGTAGTGCTGATTGGCCAGGCAGAGCACTTTGAAGATGTGCTCATACCCGGCTATACCCACCTGCAGCGTGCGCAGCCGATTTTGCTGGCTCACCACCTGCTAACCTACTTCTGGATGCTGCAGCGAGACCGTGAGCGCCTCGAGGGCGCTTTGCGGAGGGCCGATCTGATGCCGCTGGGCGCCGGGGCAATTGCCGGGACAGGTTTTGCTATTGACCGGCAGCTAATAGCCGATAAGCTTGGTTTTTCCCGGCTCTACGAGAATAGCATTGACGCAGTCAGTGACCGTGACTATGTTTTAGAATTTTTATCATTCGCCGCAATTCTGATGATGCATTTAAGCCGGCTGTGTGAAGAGCTTATTATATGGTCTTCGGCAGAATTCGGCTTTATTGAACTTGATGACGCTTATACCACCGGCAGCAGCATGATGCCACAGAAAAAGAACCCCGATGTGGCTGAATTGATTCGTGGCAAAACCGGGCGGGTTTATGGAAACCTTTTTGCGCTGCTCACCGTAATGAAAGGTTTGCCCCTGGCTTACAATAAAGATATGCAGGAAGATAAAGAGGGTTTATTTGATACCATTGACACCTTGAAAGCTCTGCTGCCGCTGCTGGCTGAAATGCTTCAGACTCTGACGCTAGATCGGGCACGCCTGGCTGCTGCGGTTGATGATGACTATCTCTGTGCTACTGATCTGGCTGATCACCTGGTCCGTAACGGGGCTGCCTTCAGAGACTCTCACCATATCGTTGGGCAGATGATCGCCCACTGCCGGCAGGCCGGCATTCGCCTGCGGGAACTCGATATTGAAACTCGTGGGCGTTTTCACCCGGCTTTGGCTGAAGATATTTCATTTCTGCTTGACCCGGCGAAAGTGGTTGAAGCCCGTAAGAGCCGCGGCGGCACCGCTCCTGAAGCGGTCAAAGAGCAGCTCGCCCTGGCCCGGAAACATATAATTTAATTTGCAGAACTAAAAAATAAGGGGGTAACCCTTCGTCAGGTCAATCTCGCTAAAGAGGCCGGCCAGTTGATGAAGTGTGTTAACCCCTTTTGCTTTTAGCTCCGGCAGCAGCTTAAGGTAGAGCGAAGCGGCGATGCGCGCATCAGCAAGGGCATTGTGTCTGCCATCGAGGCTCAAGGAGAACCGGTCGGCCAGGTTTTCCAGTGAGTAATCACCTATTGCATAGTAGAGGGCAGAGGTAAGCAGAACAGTATCAATTACCGGGTTTACAATACGCCGGCCTATCGCCTCGGCGACCTTACTGTTAATGAAGGCCAGGTCAAATGGAGCGTTATGGGCTACAAGGATTCTTGGCCCGGCAAATTTCAGAAACTCTTGTAACACCGCTATAATTTCCGGTTGGTCTTTGACCATACCGTCATCTAAACCGGTAATTTTTTGAGCCAGACCGGGTATTGGCCGTCTCGGGTTGACCAACTGGTAGAAAAAAACTTCTTCACTGATCTGAGCATCTTCAATGATTACAGCTCCAATCGAAATGATTTCGTCTCCCTTGTAGGGTTGAATCCCGGTCGTTTCAGTATCAAAGACAACGTAAGAGGCTTCAAAGAGATTTTGCCCCCAATCGATAGCGCTCTTAATCGCGCTAATTGTCTTGAATAGCTCCGCGAAAAGCTCAGGATCATGACAGATCGGTGCAGGCTTCCAGCTGCGTGGCAATAATCGATTAAGCAGGTTATCAGCCTGCTTGCTGCTGCCACCTGCCGGGCAGCGTTTTGCCATACGGTTTAACTGGTGATAGTCAGGGTCGTAGTGTGTTTTTTTATCCATTGCTTTCCTCTCTGCCGTTTAGGCTTTATGAACATGAAAGGCATGAGCGGTCAGCGACTGCAAGCGGTTGATCACTAAAAGTGATTCTTTTAGCAGCGCTTTCTCTTTTCTGCTTAACGCCGTAAGGTCAATGTACTGGTCAGGTTCCTGGCGCAGTCTCATCTTTTCGACAGCTGCTTTTATTCTGAACATCAGCAATGATTCATAGGCGGCTTCAATGTACTCGGCGTCACCCGTCTTAAAAACACCTCTTTCCTTTAAACGGTGAATTCGCTCAAAACTATTGGTTTCTCTTACCCCTTCACGTAGGGCAAAAAGGCGCAGGCAATCAACCATATGGACCATAGAAGTGCTCTTCAGGTTCAGTTTCTTTTTCCGCTCGCCTGCATTTTCGGTAATCAACTTCCCGAACATGGTCAGGGGCACTTTCTGCCTCAGGTCGTCTTCGGCCAAAAACAGCAGGGCATGTTTGGCTTCACGGAAGAGTTTGGTGCTGTAGTTTTTCAAATCCTCAGGCAGTGCTGCATCTCCTGCAATATATCGATAATCCAGAAAAATGGTCATTTCGCGGATATCTTTCGGGTCAAGCTTGTCAACCCACAGGTTCATCCTGTTTTTCCACATCGAAAGCGGCAGGCACCAGTTAGGGTTATCGGCCATTACTTCTCCCGGGCAGCGCTTGAAACCGCATATCTCTAATCCTTCGACAATTTTTTTCCCCAGGGCCAGAAAATAGTTGGCAGCAAGGTCGGCCGAACTCTCATGCGAATCTGCAAAAATAATTCCGTTGTCCTGGTCTGTGCGCGAAAATTGTTCTTTTCGTCCGGCGCTGCCCATGCTGATAAAAGCATACATCGTCGGCGGTGGCCCCCAACCGGCATCAATCATTTGTTTTTCGGCTATTTGCACAACCTTGCGGGTTACGCGATCGTAAAGTTCGCTGATAATAGCGCATATTTCCGAGGCATAAGAGCGCTCGGTAAGTAACGCCTGCTGGACAAGGTCCACTTCCCTGATCACTTCAGCTAAGCCGCCGAAGCAATCTTTATGTTCGATCTGCCTGACAATAGATAACGCGCCGCTGTTGCCGGTGCGGATCAGGTCTTTGATTGTAACAATACCATGTAAAACTGCATGTTCATCTGTCACGACAATATGGCTTACATTATGTTTAATCATTTTTAATAAGGCCTGGTAGGTAAAATCACCCGGACGCACGGTGATCATACTGTCAGACATGATTTCGTGTGCTTTCCGGTCAAGGTCGGGGTTGTCGCCAGACAGCACCTTGCCGACAAGGTCTTTTCCCGTGATTATGCCGATCGGTTTCCCGTTAAAAGCTTTTACGACAACAGAACTAACATTAGCCTGGCTCATTTTTTTGGCAACATCACTTATTTTATCCATCGGCAGGGCGGTAATCACCTTTCCGCTATAGATGTCAGCCACCCGGCGGCGCATGGTTTGCTCCTGAATAAATTGTTCGTTGAACTTGTTATCGGAAAAGGTCTGGTATAGCTCCTTAAGCCTTGCAGCAAGGGCCTGGGTAAAATAGTCTGCAAACCTGTTGTCACTACTGTAAAGGGCTTTCTGAAAAGTTTCCCGTTTGATTAACAGGCAGGTTAAATCGTTGACGGCAAACATCGATACCGGATAGGGATCGTCAAGCAGTAAAACAGTAACCCCGAAAAAATCACCGGCGTTTCTGATTGTTGTTACAGATTCTTTACCGCCGATTTTGGCCAGCGCCTTTGCCTGACCGTCAAGAATGAAATAGAGGGTCTGTTTTGATTGATCGCCTTCACGGAAGATGTAGCTTCCCTGCGGATATTTTTCAATTTCTGATTGATCAACTATCTCACGGATTACCTGATCGCTGAGAAAACAGAAAGGTGTGGTTGCTTTTAAAGCCCCGAAGACATCCTTCATCACTATCAGCTCCGTTGGAATATTGTTAATCGTCTAGTTTGCATTATACCGCGCCCGCATTAACCGGGCAAGAAAAAGCGGATCCCCATTCAGAGATCCGCTCTTTACTGCTAAGTGAAACTATCCTGGTTAAGCTGGTAACTACTGACTCTTTTTCTCTTCTTCTTCCCTTAATGTGCGGCGCAAAACTTTGCCGATCATCGTTTTCGGTAATTCTGCGCGGAATTCGTACAGTTTAGGCACCTTGTAGGCCGCCAGGTTAGCCTTGCAATATTCTTTTACCTCTTCTTCAGTCATTGTTTCGCCCTCTTTAAGGACAACATAGGCCTTTAAGGTTTCGCCGCGGTAGGCATCATTAATTCCGGCCACTGCCGCTTCCATGATTTTCGGGTGAGTATAAAGCACTTCTTCGATGTCGCGCGGGTAGATATTAACCCCGCCGGCAATAACCATATCTTTTTTACGGTCAACGATGTAAGTGTAACCGTCTTCGTCAACCTTGGCAATATCGCCTGTATAGAACCAGCCATTGCGTAGGCTCTGAGCGTTTTCTTCGGGCATGTTCAGGTAGCCTTCCATTACCTGTGGGCCGCGCAGACAGAGCTCGCCGATTTCACCAATAGGCATTTCATTTTCGCCGGTTTCAACATCGACAACTTTGAAATCCGTATCGGGCATCGGCAGGCCGATGCTGCCTGGTCTGCGTTCACCGTAAACCGGGTTGGCATGGGTAACCGGTGAAGTTTCAGAAAGACCGTAGCCCTCAACCAGTTTACCGCCTGTATTCTTTTCAAACTGCTGTTGTACTTCAACAGGCAGAGGTGCGGCGCCGCTTATACAGACTTTGATTGATTTAATATCGTATTTGTTCAGGTCGGGAGCGTTGTTGATCGCTACATAGATTGTTGGTACGCCGGGGAACAAGGTCGGCTTTTGCTTGTCAATGGTTTTTAGGGCATCTGCCAATACGAAACGGGGCAGCAAAACGAGTTTAGCGCCGTTTAAAAGACCAAGATTGAGGATGGTCGTCAGGCCGTAGCTGTGGAAAAACGGCAGCACTCCTAAAATTACCTCTTTACCATCTTCGTAATCGGTACACCAGGATTTTACCTGGAAGCAGTTTGCGACAAGGTTGCGGTGCTGCAATACAGCGCCTTTAGAAACGCCTGTAGTGCCTCCGGTGTAGAGGAATACAGCCCGATCAGTTGGCAAAACTTCAACTGCAGGCGGAGTTTTACCGGCGAATTTCTTAGTCAGGTCGGTAAAAGAATAATCTTCTTTAGCCAGTTCTACCCTGTCACCCTCTTTCTTTTCTTTCGCCACAGTGTAGAGAAAGCTAAGGAAGCCGGGAAAATAGTCTTTAATGTTCGTTACAATAATGTTTTTCAGGTTTGTTTTAGGCTGAATCTCTTTAATCATATTGTAGAAACGGGTCATGGTAATGATTGTTTCTGCCCCGGAATCCTTCAACTGGTATTCCATCTCGCGGGCTACATATAAAGGGTTGCAGGGAACGACGACAGCGCCTACAGCGAGGGCAGCAAAAAAGGCAATTGGAAACTGGGTGCTGTTAGGCAGGTGAATCGCCACGCGATCACCTTTTTTAACTCCCAGGTCAGCAAGGGCACAGGCCATGCTTTCAACTTCGGCGGCCAATTCACCATAGTTGAGTTCGCGGCCCATAAAATGCACTGCCGGTTGCTGTTTATAGGTTTGGGCTGACTTTTGGAAAAGCTGGTAAAGCGATAGTGAGGGGTAGTCGATACTGTGTGGAACTTTCTCTTCATAATGTTTTAGCCACACTTTTTCCATCTGATAGTTCCTCCTTGTGCGTTTTGAACGCTCTGCTGAAATTCACCACAGTAAATATGATTCTCTATTGTTTTTCCATTTCCTGCTTAGTTTAAAAAATTATAAACAAATCAGGTTATCTGTTAAACTATTCTAACAATAAGCCAGGTGATCATGTATTCTTCGATCATTTTTTATCGCTATTGTTCCTGCTAATTTCTGCGATAGAATAGCATAATTTTAAATAATTAAACTATTTAGCAATAAAAAAAGATAATTCAAGGTATTTGTCAAGAAGGATTCTGCATTAAAAGGGCGAATGAATATATTTAATTTACAACATAATGCCTGAATTGGGAAGGAGGCGAACTATTTTAATAATAAAATAATTACCTTTAGAATAAGCTTTATATTATAAAAGGAGGTGACAAGGATTGAAAAACGAGGGATTGAAGGATTATAAGCTTGAGGTAAGGGTTACGGCAATCTGCTTTACCATCGTCGCCATTATTGGCGGGTTTTTTAGCTCTTTTGTGATTATCCTGAACTCTGTATTTTTTAACCAGGTCCCGACCCCGGAGGCACTGGTCGCTTTTTACGGCGAGTCAATGTTTGTGGTTAAAGAAAACCTCACGGTTATGGGTTTTCCACTTCATTACTTCTTACTGATTGTGTTTAGTTGGATCGGCGTAACCATTATCGGCGCAATCTGGTGCCTGGTTATGGATCGGCTCGAATTAAGGCAAAAAGCTTAAAACTAACTGAAAGGAGGGATTATTAATCAATGGAACCTAGAGGTGAACTTTTTGTATTAGGTTTAATTCTTAGCGCAGCTGTTTTATTAATTTCAGTCTTGATTTCTATCTGGGCTCGCCGGTTTACCCGCAACTTGGGCGACTATTTCGTGGCCGGTCGAAGCATCGGAGCCGTCAATAACGGCCTGGCGATGGTTTCCCTGGCACTAAGTTTAACTACATTTATCGGTTTAACGGCTTTAATTATTGAAGGCGTTTATATTGCCGTTGCGGTTTATGCTTCATTTACAGCAGCCTTTATTGGCCTGATGATTTTAGCCGCGCCTTTTCTGAGGCGGCATAAATCATTTACAACTATGGCTTTTATTTCTGAGAGGTACGGCAGCAGGTCCCTGCGTTTTATGTCAGTCATCGTCATGATGGTTGTCAGCGTGCTCTACCTGGCCGGTAACCTCAAGGGAATCGGTATTGTATTTTATTTTCTCCTCGGAGTGCCCGAGGTTGTCGGTATTGTTGTCGGAGGTCTGGTAGTTACGCTCTATGTTACCCTTGGCGGTATGTATGGGGTTACTTACAACCAGACATTCCAGACTATTGTTCTTCTATTCTGCCTCATGTTTCCTGTGGCAGTAGTTCTAAAAGCAATCGGCGCAGCAGGGTGGTATTTCCCGCCGCTCGGTTACGGTAACCTGGTTCCGCAGATGACCCAGGCTGTGCCCCACTATTTTTGGCCCATGCTTGAGCATCCAATTACCTATATTGCTATCTTCCTTGGCTCGTTTTTCGGCATTATCGGTCTGCCACACTTTGTAATGCGCTTTTTTACCGTGCGCGATGCCAAGGAAGCCCGCTGGAGCACTGTTCTTTGTGTTTTCCTGGTTGGCCTGGTAAACACCACAGTCTATGCAACCGGTTTTGCTGCAGTGTATTACATGCAAAGCCAGGCGGTGGATATTCCCACAGCAGCATACGATTACCTGGTTTTCATCCTGGTTGACGCCTTTGCCGGGCAGGGTTGGCTGGCGCTTGCTATTGCCGGCTCAGTTGCTGCCGGTCTTTCTACTGTTGCCGGCTTGCTGATGATCATGGGCGCCGGACTAATTCATGACCTTTATGGAGAACTTAGGCCCGATGTTGATGATGAGAAGAAATTAAAACTATCATACCTGGCCATGTTTGTGGTTGGTGTGCTCGTTATTCTCTTCTCGCTTAACCCACCGGAGTTTATTCTTAAGGCAATTATGTGGTCTTTCGGAATTGCTGCGGCTGGCCTCGGAGTACCGATTGTCCTTGGTATCTGGTGGAAAAGGACAACCAAAGAAGGCGTTGGAGTCGGTATGGTAGTTGGTTCCCTGATCGGCTTTCTCGGCTGGATCATGATCGACTACATGGGCATGAACCCTGTAGATATACCTTTCCCCTTCTTTGCCAAGTACCTCTACGGACCAATGGGTTGGATTAAAGTTACGGTTCTTGCTGTCACTTTTTCCTTCATCCTGACTATTGTCGTTTCCTGGTTGACACCTGTTCCACCTAAGGAACTGCAAAAGCAGGTAGATGAAATGCACGGCTGGACCGATTATGATGAGAGACGTTATAACGGCAAGGGTTTACCAATAACCATTCTGGTTATCTGTGTTTTCCTTTTATGGTTTATGACTGCTCTTTACGGAACATTCCCTTTGTAGTTCATAAAACACGCCGGGCCCCCACTTAAGGGGGCCCGGCCCAAATTTAATTATTACCTGCAGGAGGTGATGGCTTAATGGAGAATTGGGAAAAACTATCTAAAATGCCCTACAAAGATATTAAAGATATGCAGGATCGCAAGCTACGAGCCTTTATCGCTAACCAGCTCTATCTTTACAGCCCCTACTACAGCAATTTGCTGAAGGAACAGAAAATCGACCCATTCAAACTTAAAGGGATTGAAGATCTGCGCCATTTTCCGTTCACTTACAAATGGGATATAGCGCCGACTAATGAACTGCCACAGAGATCGAAGGATTTTGTGATTCGGCCTGATGAGGAAGTTTCAGAAAAATACGGTCATCTGGCGAAAATGTCGATGACCGGAGGCAAAGCGGTGGTTGAAGAAAAAGTTTATGATTACAAGCCTGTGCACATGCATTTTACAACCGGACGCACGGCGCTGCCAACACCCTTTGTCTACTCGCAGCGTGACCTTGAAAACCTGCGTGAATCAGGTGCCCGCCTGCTCGACGTTTTTCAGGTAACCAGCAAAGATACAGTTGTAAACTGCTTTCCCTTCGCTCCGCACCTTGCTTTCTGGCAAACTTTCTTTGCCGGTGAGAAAGCAAATGTTGCCGGTTTTCACAGCGGCGGTGGTAAGATAGTCGGTACCAATAACCTGATGGATGCTTTTGAATATATCCGACCAACGGTGGCGGTATTTATCCCAGGTTACTGCTACTACTTCCTACGTGAAGCGGTCAAGCAGGGGCGTGATTTTTCCTCCGTTAAGAGAATCTTTTTTGGTGGGGAACGTGTGCCGCCTGGCTTGAAGGATAAAATTAAAGAGCTCTTTTCTCAACTCGGCGCCGATAATGTTATGGTGCTTGCCACTTATGGTATGACCGAAGCAAAAGTTGCCTGGGCCGAATGCCCCTCCCATGATGAATATCATGGTTACCACCTTTATCCCGACATGGAGGTATTCGAAACGGTCGACCCCGAAACCGGCGAACCGGTCGGAGAAGGAGAAGAAGGCGAAATCGTCTACACCGCCCTTGACTGGCGCGGTACTGCGGTTTTACGCTACCGCACCGGTGATATTGCCAAGGGAGGTCTTTTATTCTCACCATGCCCCAACTGTGGGCGCACCGTGCCACGGATCAGCTCGAATATTCAGCGTAAATCCGAGGTGAAAGAGTTTAATATGACCAAGGTTAAGGGAACGCTTGTTAACCTTAACAATTTCTTCCCCTTGATGATGAGCCATCCTGACATTGAAGAGTGGCAGGTTGAAATGCGCAAACGTAACGATGATCCATTCGATCTTGATGAGATCTACCTCTATCTTGCTACAGCCGGTGAGGTTAATCGTGATAAGTTGGTTGCGGATTTGAAGCAAAAAGTGCTGAGAGATACCGAAGTATCGCTGACCGATGTTATTTTCAAATCTGTTCCCGAACTGATATCACAACTGGGTATGGAAACGGAACTGAAAGAAAAGCGAATTGTCGACAACCGGCCCAGTTAA
>CAYWDA010000050.1:0-2668 GCA_964456945.1 uncultured Syntrophomonadaceae bacterium | reverse complement strand
TTCAGCGCCAGCCTGCAAGCAAATTATGATAAAAACTTAGATGACCAGGGCCGCCACTACTTAAACCGGATCCGTAATGCAGCAATCTACATGAGCAATCTGGTTGATGACTTACTCGACCTTTCCCGCATTACCCGCAGAGAATTTGTGAAGCAGCAGGTCGATCTTAGCAAGCTGGCCTCCGGGATAGTTACCGAATTACAGGAAGCAGAGCCGCAACGTAAAGTTCGAATTAAGATTGCTCCGGATCTTCAAGTCCGCGGCGATGCCGCCCTGCTGCAGGCGGCGCTGCAAAACCTGCTTGAAAATGCCTGGAAGTTCAGCTCAAAAGAGGCACAGGCTGAAATAGAAGTGGGCCGGACTACAGTGGAAGGTGAAGCGGTTTTCTTTGTTCGCGATAACGGCGTTGGCTTTAATATGGCCTACGCCAAGAACCTCTTCGGCGCTTTCCAGCGCCTGCACAAGGTGGGTGAATTTCCCGGCACCGGTATCGGACTGGCCACCGTGCAGAGGATCATCAACCGCCACGGCGGACGGATCTGGGCGGAGAGCGAAGTGGGCAAGGGGGCAACTTTTTTCTTTACCCTGCCCTAAATATAGATAAACTAATTCAACAAGAAGAAAAGTGAGGTACCGTTCATGTCGGAAGATGTTTTACGGAAAGCCCAAAAAATTAGTGCCGTGCCTTTCAGCGCGGCTGCTGAGTACAGTGAAAACCAGGATCTCCTGGTAGACGAAGTCAATAAGGCCTTAACCGCTCATGCCGACATTAAGCGTTTAATCGGTCAGAAGCCACTCTCAGTAATGTATGACAATCATAAAAACCATGCTGCGTTTATGAGCAATGTTTTTAAGTTAAATGATTATGAACTGATGAGCCGGGTGATCATCTGGGTCTATCATACCTATCATGTCCAGGGCTTTGCCAATGATTATTTTCCGATTGCCATGCAGGCCTGGATTGATGCGGTTGAAAAACATCTGGACCCTGCCAGCACAGAGCCCCTGACGACCGTTTACCGCTGGATCATTGAAAATCACGAAATCCTGATTGAGGCTTCGCTTGAGCAGGAGGAGCCGCCCCCTTTTGTTGAGCCAAGATGGCGGGAACTGAAAGATATTTTTTTAGCTACTCTGGTTGTTGGCGGTCACCGTAGGGCGATAGAGTTGGCAAATGCCAGTGTGCACTCGGCAGCCGATCTGACTGAATTTTACCTTCAGGTCATTCAGCCGGCGATGTATCAGATTGGGAACCTTTGGGAGAAGGGAGAGATATCTGTAGCCAGGGAGCATTTGGCCTCAGCGATCGTAACCAGGGTGATGGCTACTCTTTATCCAAAATTTATAATTGTTGAGCAAACGAAAGGGCAAGCAATAGTTACGGCTGCTCCAAACGAGTTTCATGAAATTGGCCCCCGTATGGTGGCCGACCTGCTGGAGATTGATGGTTGGGATATTGACTATACCGGTTCTAATACGCCGCCCCAGGATCTGCTGGACCTGGCGCTGGAGAAAACCCCCTTTTTTATCGCGATCTCGGTCGGCATGCCTTTTAACATTGATCGAACCCAGGAGCTGGTAAAGATGATCCGTGAAAAACCGCAGCTTAAGGATACGAGAATCATGGTTGGCGGCCACTCCCTTAAAATGAGCAGACAGGCGAAAGAAGCTTTAGGTGTTGACGCCCTGGGTGATTCGGCCCGTGATGCAGTTATGCTGGCTTCGGAGTGGTGGCAGCATGCCTGAAAATAGCTTTTTTGAGGCTAACTGCAACCTGGTGTTCAGCTATATTGATCGGATCAGCACGATCTGTGCAGTCCTATTTGACGAGCAGCTGGTCATTGTTGATTGCAACAGGGCCTTTAAAGCTATTGTCGGCTCCAGTGATGGGCCGGTGGGCAGGAAATTTGATACATACCTGCTTGCCGAGGATCGTAATCTGAAAGTAGCCCCTCCCGCGGAAGGTTTTCAGGAATTGAGGTTTACCCTGACTGGCGAAATACGGGATCAGAATAATATGGTTGGCTATCTGGCCCGGACTGCAGGCGAGTACCTGCTATTTTGCGAGAGAGCCTGGATCACCGAAGATCAGATCTTTGAGGAGATCTCGATGATTAATAATCAACTGGCTAACATGACACGGGAGTTGAACAAGAAGAATATTGCCCTGGAGAAGGCGAACGCTACGATCAACAAGTTGCTTCGTTCTGACACCCTGACTGGCATTGCTAACCGCCTCTATTTTGTCGAGTATTATCAGAAGGTGCATGCTTACGCTGTCAGGCACCAAAACCCTCTTTCCCTGGTGATGGCCGATCTGGATCATTTTAAAATGGTTAATGACCGGTACGGCCATCAGGTTGGCGATCAGGTTTTGATCGAATTCGCCAAGCTTTTACAGGATAATTGCCGCGAGGAAGATTTGCCGGTTCGCTATGGCGGAGAAGAATTTTGTGTTTTGCTGGTAGCTGCCGATGCTGAACAGGCTTACGGCCAGGCCGAAAGGATGCGCGCGCAGTTGGAGAATATAACCATTGGGGAGCAGCAGCTGAAAATTACCGCCAGTTTTGGCCTTGCCACGTTGATGCCAGATGAAAGTTTAGACGACTTACTGAAGCGGGCTGACGATGCTCTTTACCAGGCTAAGTATAGCGGCCGCAACCGGGTA
>CAYWDA010000049.1:0-17931 GCA_964456945.1 uncultured Syntrophomonadaceae bacterium | reverse complement strand
CAGTAGGCGGATACGGCTTGCCCCAAAGACTGTCAGTGTAGGTCTGCAGTTCTTTGCCGTTGCCGAGGGCCAGTTCAAGTGCCTTATAAAGATTCAAATTGCAGTCGACCGTTGCCGAGCGGTCATTACCACACATTGTGTTTTCAAGACAGCCGACAGATGCATAGTCAAAAACGTTGTCAAGATTGATCAGCTCTTCACAGCCGGCCTGTTTAGCCTGACGCAGCATTCCGGCCATTGAGCGCTCGTCAAAGTTAAGCAGAAACGGGGCGCCCTGACTGCCGGCAATCATATCAACCACTTTATCGAGCAGCTCTTCCGGCGTGTTGCGGTGCAGCCTTACATTCGGCTTCGGCTCCAGGATCGGGCTCATCTCATCAATTACCTCGAGCAGAACGTAAGTCAGTTCGTTTGTCATGTCAACGCCGTCTTTGCCTACCCCCGAGAGGTTGAAAAGCTGGCCGTAACCGGCGGTGATCCCCTGGTTGCAGCCGGTTCTGATCATGGCATCGTACGCCGTGTTACAGTGAATCCAGAAGCACTTGAGAATCTCTTTTCCAAACTCAAGATCCATCCCGGCAGCCATTGATTTCTGCCAGTAGGGCAGCAAAAACTGATCAAGGCGACCAAAAGAGACTCCGGGGCCGGGGTAATTTTCATCAGCCATTACAAGCATGTGAGTAATCCAGAGAGCCTGCACTGCCTGCCAGAAATCTTCAACCGGTTCCCAGGGAACCTGGCGCAGGTTCTCAGCCATCTGCAGAAGTTCGTTCTTTCTGACATCATCTTTTTCCTGCCCGGCCAGGGCCAGGCACTCTTCACTGTAAGCAGCAACCAGTTCCTTCGGCATCAGGCAGGCTTCACGCATTGCCCGCAGGTTTTCACCTTTCCTGCCCTGCCGCTCATCCGGTTCCAGTTTTTCATAGAGTTCACCATAGTATGCATGCAGTCCCTTAAAGCCCAGCTTAAGAATACGGGGATAATCAGGAATCAGGTGCCCCGAAGTCGGGCCGCAGTTGCCGAAGCCTTGATCTTTAAAAGCAAAGGCTTTCTGGCGCAGGCCACCCTTGCCTGCTATTCGCTTGTTGCGCTCTTTGGCTTGCTGCGGTGTCCAGCATTTTGAACAAACAATATTAAAACGACTGCCAGCCAGAAGGTCACCGGGCAGAATCTCCTGCGGCACACCTTCTACCATTGCTTTGCGTGTAAAGTAGGCCTTGCGCTCGGCCAGGCTTTTTTTGAAGAAATCAGGCGGCAGGTCAAGGGTGACAGCATTCTGGGCAAAAGCCTTATTGAAGGGATTAAAAAACGAGTAAACCTCGGGAACTATGTAAAAGTTCATCTCTTCAAAGAGGCAGTCTTCCTTAGCCCCGGTGCTGAAAGCTAAAAACTCGTTATTCCATTTTCGTCCGGTACCCTGGAAATAGTAGTCGTAAAGCCACTTGATTCGTTCAGATAAGTTATAAGGCTCTTTCACTTTTGGCACAGGCCCCGCCCCTTTCGCTGCAGCTTAGTTGCCTTAATTTTACCACAATCCTGATATCTCCACACGACAATATAATCTGTAGTATAATAGTCACTGTAAAAGCTCAGCAGCCACTTACATTGCTTCAGAAACAACAGTATGTTAAGGCCAGGCTGACCAGAGAGCAAAATTAACTAAAGATAAGGAGAATCACCATGGCTGCAAAAAGTCCCCTTGCAACAATCGAAATGGAAAATGGCGGGGTAATCAAGATTGAACTGGATCCTGAAAATGCCCCCAACACGGTCAATAACTTCATAGCCCTGGCAAACGATGGCTTCTATGACGGGCTTACTTTTCACCGGGTCATTCCCGGCTTTATGGTTCAGGGCGGCTGCCCGCAGGGTTCCGGAACCGGTGGTCCCGGTTTCAGCATTAAAGGAGAGTTTTCCGCTAACGGGGCTAAAAATAAGCTGAACCACAAACGCGGTGTTCTTTCAATGGCCCGTTCGCAGGCCAATGATTCAGCCGGGTGCCAGTTTTTCATTACCGTCAAAACTGCGGCTCACCTTAACGGCCAGTATGCAGCTTTCGGAACAGTTACCGAAGGCATGGATGTCGTAGACGAGCTGGTCAACGTTCCGCGCGACTACCAGGATAAGCCGATTGATGTTCAGCAGATCAAGACTATCCGAATAGATTCCTTTGGTGTGGACTACGCTTCACCGGTGAAGGTTTAGCAGGCAATTTTTCGTGCTGAACCAGAAAACGCTAATGGTTTTAAATTAAGCAATCAGCGTTGCAAACAGAGAGCAGGCTGCAGATCAGTGGCTTAAACATTAAAATGCGGTATAGAGGTCAGGTAGTGGCTAACTGACGGGCATTTCACTTTCGTCGATCAACCTGTCAACAGTTATATCCAGCGCCTGCCTCAAATCGAGATCAAAGGGTGCGGGGTGCGGGGAAAAATCTCTTTTATAAAGCAGTCTGACCACCGGGTGAAGGGCAAAACCGGGGTTGTTAGCGACCACCAGCCCGCTTTCACCGCTGCTTAGCTGAACATGAGAACCAATGGGGTAAGCGGTCACGATCTCTAAAAAAACTTTTAAAACGTCGAGATCGAACATTTCCCCGCCCCACGACATGAGCATCTCGATGGCCTCATGAACCGGGTATGCCTTGCGGTATGATTTATCCGAAGTAAGAGCGTCATAAACATCAGCGACCAGCATAATTCTTGCCAGTGAAGCGATCTCTTTCCCTTTCAGACTCTGCGGGTAGCCCTGCCCCTGGCTGCGCTCATGATGCTGCAGCACTATATCTCCGGCCCGTTCTGAAAATAGCTTTGATTTTTTAAAGATTTCATAACCATACTGGGGGTGCTGTTTAACCGCCTCGTACTCTTCAGCAGTAAGCGCGCCCGGTTTTTTAAGGATCATCTGCGGGATGGCAATAAGGCCAATATCGTGCAGCAAAGCCCCGGTAGCTAAAATCTTAAGAGTATTCAGATCATAGTTCATTTTTGTGGCAATCAGAGTTGCCAGTACACAGCAGTTGACGCTGTGAGCAAAAAGATAGCCATCCTGAGCCCTGATGTCGCTCAGCTGGACCAGAACATCTTTGTGATCGATCAGCTCTTCGACAATTTTCATCACAGTTGCCAAAACTTCCTTATCTTTTATGGCAACCCCCTTGTTGCTGGAACCCGCCGCGTCAAGATCTTTCATCACCTGGGCTACCAGGGCGCGGCTCGCGCCACGTACTTCAAAACTGATTACATCTTCAACTTCTATGTCATTCATCTGGCTGTCATGAATATAGATAGCATTTATACCCATCTGTTTCAGATAATAGATGTGGTTTTGTTTTATTTCAACTTCGGCATTGAGTAAAATCTGCCCGAGGAAACCAAGGATCGGCTTTTTAGTGATCATGCCTGGTTTTACGTTTTCGATCGCTACTTTTCGCATAGCCATCCCTCCAAGCTAAGGCGGTTTGCCCGGCTCAAAACTTTGAATAATAAGACTCACTCTAAGTATTCTACACATTTTTGATTAGTTTGTCAGCCAAATATTAGCAACTATTCTTTTGGGATGGTAGTTTCGGCCAATACGCTAAGAAACAATACAACTAATTCGGGATCAAACTGACTACCGGCACAATTCTTCAGTTCTTCAACTGCATCCTCTATACTTCGCGGTTGTTTATAAGGCCGGTCGCTCGTCATAGCATCAAAAGCATCAACTATAGCGAGAATTCTACACTCAACCGGAATCTCTTTACCTCTCAAACCGAGCGGATAACCGCTTCCATCCCAGCGCTCATGGTGTTTTAAAATTAAATCAGCAATACCTGGAAGATCAGCCGATGCTGACGCTATCCGGTGGCCTTTTTCTGAATGCTTACGCATAATTTTCCACTCTTCCTCGTTCAATGGACCATTTTTCAGTAATATCTGATCCGGAATGCCGACCTTACCAATGTCGTGGACCTGGGCCAGCAACGCCAACCGGCCAAGCTGTTTTTGCCGCAGGTTAATTTTTAGACCTAACTGCCTGCACATTTCTTCCATGCGCAGGGCGTGACCCGCGGTAATAAAATCACGTTCCGCCAGGGTGGCCATCAGAGATTTAATGATTTGCGATTTTGCTCCGGCTCCGGTATGCAATTTGTCAATATACATCATGTCGTCTGCTTCCCTGTATAGTTCGGCCAGCGATAGCCGGGCATCATCCGCTGTAGCCATACCAAGAGATATGCTTAGCGGCAAAGAATCATTCTTCAGATTATAGCTGTTTATTTTGGCTTTAATCCTTTCGGCAACGACAGAGCCAACATTTTCATCTGTGCCGGGGAGAATAACTGCAAATTCATCACCGCCGACACGGGCCAGGATGTCGCTCTTCCGTAAGGTCTCCCTGATCAAAGCTGCACAGTCGGATAGCATTTTATCACCATGCTCGTGGCCCAGTGTATCATTAATCAGTTTCAAACCATCGAGATCTGCAGTGATTATTGTAAGGGGGTACACGCTTATACCGCCAAGGCGGCTCAATTCAAGTTCAAAATGAGCGCGGTTATAAAGACCTGTCAATTGATCATGCCTGCTGAGATGTTCAAGCCGCTCTTCATATTGCTTGCGTTCTGTAATATCGGATGCTACAAGAACAAGACCGAAAACTCTCCCACCGCTATTACGCAGCGGGGCAATTGAAAGCTCAGTATAAATTAAAGTGCCGTCTTTACAAAAGCAGGGATGCTCTAAGCTGTAGAAAGATTCACCTTTAATGGCACTAACCGCATAAGGCATAAACTTGTGATCAGTCTGATCAAAATAAAGGGCTGCATCTTTGCCCAGGGTTTCTTTTTCCGACCACCCGAGCAGACTTTCTGCAGCTGAACTCCAACTCTCTATGCGCAAATCATTGTTTAACGAGATTACGGCAACCGGAGAAGCATGAACAAGAGCCCTGTATAACTCTTTTGTCTGCTGCAGCGCTGTTATTGTCTTGTTCTGCTCGGTTGCATCATACCCGGTTAAAACATAAGGGGAAGCATGTTGATCATTTTTGTATAACATATTATATTCCCAGATCAGTTCCCTGTTGCTTCCATCTGGATGAATGTAGTGCGTTTCAACTTTTAAAGGAAATTTCTCAGGCATAATATTGTCGAAAAAAGCC
Source organism: uncultured Syntrophomonadaceae bacterium (assembly GCA_964456945.1). Classification (GTDB taxonomy): domain Bacteria; phylum Bacillota; class Dethiobacteria; order DTU022; family DTU022; genus CAYWDA01. The sequence continues at coordinate 12,783 of CAYWDA010000049.1, read as the reverse complement.
CTGTAGAGGGCAACCTCATCTTGCTGACAAAAGATATCCCAAAAAAATCTCTCCTGCGTTTCATCAGAAGACATGCCGGCTATCTGCTCACAGGCCCTGTTAGAACAGATAATTCTGCCATCCCGCCCCAGCACCAAAACCATGCAATTAATTACATCGCTAATTGCAGCCAGAAGTGCCAGTTCACCTTGTTTCACTTTTTTCATGCTCTTAGTTACCCCATTTAGTCCTTCTTAGCTGTGAAAGGCCTGATTATCATCTGCGTCTACTTCCTCAAAAACCTTTGAAATAGTTAAATCAAGGGCAGCTTTTAAATCTATTTCATAAGGTCTTGGATGGGGTGATAGATCATTGCCTCTATAGAAGATCTTAACTACAGGTCTCAGTGCGAAACCAGGCGTATTGGCAACAACCAGGCCGCTTTCCCCGTTATTAAGCATAACGTGGGTGCCGGCCGGGTAAGCCGCAATATTTGATAAAAAATGTCTCAGGGTATCAACATCAAAAACTTCACCACCCCAGGACATGAGCATCTCAACTGCCTGGTGTGTCTGGTAAGCCCGGCGTTGTGGCTTATCAGAAGTAAGCGCGTCGAATATATCGGCAACCATCATTATCTTAACCAGCTTACTCAGTTCATTTCCCTTTAAGCCATAAGGGTAGCCCTGACCCTGGTTACGTTCATGGTGATGAAGAATTACTGCACCGGCTTCCGAGCTGAACAGAGAACTCTGTTTAAACAACTCATAACCATAGGCCGGGTGCTGTTTAACCATATCAAATTCATCATTGGTCAGTTCGCCTGCTTTGTTGATTACACCTTGCGGTAGAGCAATCATGCCGAGATCATGAAGCAGGGCACCACTGGCCATCGCCTTCAGGCTGTCACTGTCAAGATTCAATTTAACAGCCATTAGTGTTGACAATACCGCACAGTTTACAGAATGCGCAAAAAGATAGCTGTCTTTTGAACGAATATCGACCAACTGGACCATCAGATCTTTATTCTCGATCAGCTCTTCAATAATTTTGGCCACAAGTTCAACTATCTCTTTATCCCGCACATTGATCCCTTTATTATTCGGGCTCGGCGAATCAACATCAAGCATGATCTGAGCAACCAGCGCGCGACTTTCGGAACGCACCTGATCGCTGACCACATCGTTAATAACCACAGAGGTCAGGCGATCATCCTGAACATAGATTGATCTGATACCAAGCTGTTTAATATAGAAAATATGCTGGGGTTTAATATTGATACCCGAATTTAAGAGGATCTGTCCAGATCCACCCAAAACAGGCTTCCCGACGATCATGCCAGGTTGGGCAAGGTCAACCGCTATTTTGTGCATTTTCTCTCCCTGCAACAGTATTTCTATCTCTAAGCGGTTTTACTTCTTGATTGTTTTGTATATTCCTGCCTATTATGGATAGATTTTTAATAATTTTTTTACCTCTGATTAACCATTGCCGACCGCAACTATTAATAATATTGCTTTCCCTGCCGATACCCATAGTAGGCCCTTTAGACTTCCACTGAAAGGAAGTGATACGCACAATGATCCAGAGCATTGCCTCTATGGCCACACAGATGCAGCAGGAATCGGTCCAGGCAGAGGCGGAAACTAAAGTTGCCAAGCTGGTTCTGGATAGTGCCAGGGCCCAGGGTGACGCGCTTGTTGAGATGATCGAGATGCAAAAAGAGATCCAGACCCACCTGGGTGGCAGCGTGAACACCTGGGCCTGATTCAGGCCGCACTATTTGCTGCAAGAAAGATTTATTAAGTCTTAACCCTTCCCATTGTGGGAGGGTTTTTTTTTAGGGGTTGACGGACAGTCGCTATTCAGCTATATTTAGTATTAATTTTATATTAAAGGCAATGAACGGAACCAGTACACCGTATGCAGGGCGTTGAAGAGAGCTGCCGGCAGCTGAAAAGGCAGTACCCCGGAGCGGTGGAACTCCTCCGGGAGCTGTTTGCCGAAAGCCTGCTCTACCAGCTGAAGGTTACTAAGCTTAAACCGGTGGCGCCGTTAATGCCCTTAAGTGGACAGCCCTGCCTGCTAGAGGCTGTTAAAAAGAGTGGTACCGCGGAAGCAAGCCCTTTCGTCTCTTTAACCGGGGATGAGATGGCTTTTTTGTTACCTTTATAAGTTAGGGAGGCGAAACAGTGGGAAGAGTTACTGTAAATGAAGAGCGCTGCAAAGGCTGTGGCTATTGCATCGAAGCATGTAATAAAGAAGGTCTGCATATCGACAACAGCAGGCGCAACCGCAATGGCTACAGTGTCGCTTCTTTTAATGTTGACGGGGATTGCTCCGGATGTGCTATGTGCGCCGAGGTCTGCCCTGACGCAGCCCTGGAAGTATACCGTTAAAAGCTGAAAGTGAGGTATAAAAATGACAGAAAAACAGCTGCTAAAAGGCAGTGTTGCCCTGGCCAGGGGAGCAATCGACGCGGGGTGCCGCTACTACTTTGGCTACCCGATTACCCCTCAAAATGATATCCCTGAATATCTTTCGGCTGCCTTACCCGCTGCCGGTGGAATATTCATTCAAGCTGAAAGTGAACTTGCCGCCATTAACATGGTTCTGGGCGCCGCTGCCGCCGGTGGCATGGCCATGACCTCTTCATCGGGCCCGGGAATCTCCCTGATGCAGGAGGGTCTTTCCTATATTGCCGGCTCTGAACTGCCGGCCGTAGTTGTCAATATTACCCGCAGTGGACCAGGCCTGGGAGGCATTGCTCCGACCCAGGGAGACTATATGCAGGCCACCCGCGGCGGCGGACACGGCGATTACCGCCTTATAGTGCTCGCCCCCAATTCTGTGCAGGAAATGTACGATCTGGTCGGAGAAGCATTCCGGCTCTCCTTTCGCTACCGTAACCCGGCAATGATCCTGGGCGATGCCATCCTGGGGCAAATGAAAGAACCGGTTCTGACCAGAGATCCGCTCTCCCCTCCAGCCGAGAAACCATGGGCACTGACCGGAGCCAAAAACCGTCCGCCACGCCTGGTTAAATCTCTTTACCTGAAAGATGGCGAAATGACCGTTCACAACTTTAAACTGCTTGACAAATACAACCAACTTAAGAGCAATGATGTAAAGGTTGAAATAGATTGCCCGCCCCGCTGCAGCCTGGTGGTTGTTGCCTTCGGTTCCTGCAGCCGCATCGTGCGTACGGCAGTTGACCGGGCAAGAAAACAGGGACTGGCGGTTGGCCTGGTCCGGCCAATTACCCTCTTCCCCTTCCCCGAAAAGGAAATTCGCGAAGCTGCCCGCCAGGCCGGACAAGTTCTGGTTGTAGAGATGAACACCGGGCAAATGCTTGATGATGTACGCCTGGCCTGCGAGGGAAACAGTAAAATAGCTTTTAAAGGTTACCCGGGCGGCGCGGTGCCAACCCCGGAAGAGATTGAAGCGGAAATCACCGCTATTATCAGCAGGGGAGGTCTGCAGGCATGCCAACCGTAGCCGAAAAAAAAGTCTTTGCAACTCCTGATGTCTTGAAAGATAACCTTTTTCACTTTTGCCCCGGCTGTCACCATGGGCTTATTCACCGCCTGATCGCTGAGGCCATAGATGATTTTGGCCTGGCCGAAAAAGCAATCGCCGCTATCGGTGTGGGCTGCGGAGTATTGCTCTACGACTACATCGCCATTGACTGTTGTGAAGCACCCCACGGGCGGGCCCCGGCCGTTGCAACCGGCATTAAAAGAACCCACCCCGATTCTTTTGTGCTAACTTACCAGGGCGATGGAGACCTGGCAGCAATCGGCACCAGTGAAATTATCCACACCGCCAACCGCGGCGAAAATATTACCGTAGTCTTTGTTAACAATAGCGTATACGGCATGACCGGGGGTCAGATGGCCCCGACAACACTGGCCGGCCAGAAAACGACAACCACCCCCGCCGGCCGTAACCTGGCTAGTGACGGCCACCCGATCAACATGGCTGAACTGATCGCCACTCTTCCGGGAACAGCCTACTCGGCAAGGGTATCCTGTCACAATCCGGCCCATATCCGCAAAGCAAGAAAAGCCATGCGCCGGGCCTTCCAGGCCCAGATTGAAAAGCGCGGCTTTGCCCTGATTGAGCTGCTGTCAGCCTGCCCGACAAACTGGCACCTCTCACCCAAAATGGCAGTCAAGCGCCTTGAAAGTGAAATGATACCGGCCTATCCGCTGGGAATTTATAAAGACTTTTAGCCTTGTTGATCGGAGGAAATTAAAATGGAATACTCAATCGTAATGTCCGGTTTCGGAGGCCAGGGTGTTTTGATGATGGGAGAATTACTGGCCCACTGCGGGATGAAAGCCGGCTTAAACGTCACCTGGATGCCTGCCTACGGGGTTGAGATGCGCGGCGGAGCGGCAAACTGCACAGTTGTCCTTTCTGATGAAGCGATCGGGGCACCGATTACCGGTAGGCCCAGTGCGGTAATTGCCATGAGTGAACCGGCCCTCGAGAAATTTGGAGGCAGATTATCTGCTGACGGCCTGCTGATGATCAACAGCTCGCTGATTTCAGAAGAAAAGCAGGCGGCCGCCAAAAACGGGGTTACTACACTGTTTATACCGACCCGTGAACTGGCAGAAGCGTGCGGCAATGAAAAAATGGCTAATCTGGCCATGCTTGGCGCTTTTCTCGCTCAAAGCGGCATCCTTGAGATGGACCAGGTGCGCAGCGAAGTATTGTCTTTCCTGCCTCCGGGGAAAAGCGCGCTGGCCGGGGGCATTGAAGAAGCCCTGCTTAAGGGCAAAGAATTTATCGATTCGCTCTAACCGTGCAGGCGGTCAATACGGCACAAACAGTCGTAATAGGCCGCCTGCTTACCGATATCTGTTGTGCGATCCGAAGTAAGATTGTTAACTGCAGCCCCACTACAGTGCCACCAACCCTGGTAAACCATAACCGTATCAGGCGGCACACGATCGGTAATTTTCACTACAACTTCTATTGAACCTCTTTTTGAAACTACTTTGATCCGCTCACCTTCAGACAAATCTTCGGCCTCTGCCGTCAAGGGGTGCAAAAAGGCCTGTGGAGTTTCCGCATAGGAAGGCAGGCGATGCGTGGAGTGGATCGTTTCACGCGCGTGCGGAGTGGCAAACCAGTAGCGAAACCCTCTGTCGCGCATCGATTGGTCGCCAAGTTCAAGCGGTTCACGATAGCAGGGAAGCGCATCACCACCCTCTTTTTCAGCACCGGCAGCATAAAAATTATACTTGCCGTCAGCTGTCTTAAACCGGCCATCAACCCAGGGTATAGCAGTGTTTACGGGCAGCAGCAGCGGCGTTTCTCTCTTGATCTGATCAAGCGTAATACCGGTTTTTTTCGTAAGCGGTTCGATCAGTTTCGATAATAACTGATCGGGTTCCAGGTCAGGAAAGCCGCTTAAGCCGAGCCTGACAGCCAGCTCCCTGAAGAGATCATATTCCGGCCGGCATTCACCGGCCGGTGCTACGACCCGAGAACCATAAACCAGGTACTGGTGGCTCATGGAATTAAAAAATAGGTCTTCAGCTTCCAAAAAAGCGGCAGCAGGCAGCACCAGGTCTGACGCGGCGGCCGTATCAGTCATAAAATGTTCACTGGTAACGATGAAAGGAACAGCGGCCATGGCGCGGCGTAACCTGCCGCTGTCACCAACCTGTACCAGAGGGTTGGCCCGACTGATGTAGAGAAAATTTACCGGGGGGTTTTGCAATTCTTCCAGAGCTGCCGCTAACTGCGGTTTTGTAAAACTACGCTTTTGCGGGCCAAGATCTTCACCTTCCAGATAGGCATGGTCAACCTGGGGACTGATCTGGAAGTTGGCATAAGTTGCCCCGCCGCCAGCCACACCAATATTGCCGCTCAAAGCGGCAAGCGCATCGATTGCCCTTACAGTGCTGCCCCCGTTGCTGTGCCGCTGCAAACCAATACCGATCAAAATCGCCGTCGGTTTATGCTCTGCATAGCAGTAAGCAAGCCGTTCAATTTCGACGTCAGTAAGCCCGGTTAAGCTAGCCGCCACCTGTGGTGTATAGTCAGCACACATTGCCGCAAAATGCTCATAGCCGCTGCAGCTTTGTTTAATAAAACGCCGGTCAATCCACCCGTTAACGATCATTTCCCGGGCCATAGCCAGGGCCAGCGCTCCGTCGCTGCCCGGCTTTATACTGATATGTTCATCAACGATCTCAGCTGTAGCCGTGCGCAATGGATCAATCAGGATTACCCTGGTTCCCTTTTTACGGGCCTGGCGAATATGTGGCAGCAGGTGAAGCGAGGTGTGTGCCGGGTTACGCCCCCAGATTATGACCAACCGCGCGTTGGAAAGATCTTCGTAAGGGTGCCCGACAGAAGCTCCGAAATCATATTTTTGGGCCCTCAGCCCCGCACCCCAGCATAAATTACCCTCTCCGGTAGTGCAACCCCCCAGGGCACTGAAAAAGCGCGATTCAATATTCTTCAACAGTCCACCGTAACCGCCATCATAAAAGTGCAACAGAGACAGTGGCCCGTCTTTCTCGATAGCCCCGGATATTTTACCAGTAATCAGCTTAACTGCTTCAGGCCAGCTGATCACATTAAACAAACCGTCCTGTTTCAGGAGTGGATAGAGCAGGCGTTCAGGGTGATAAAGTCGTTCAAGATGCATCCGTCCTTTTTTACAGATCAAGTTGCCGGTGACCTTTTGTGACGAGTCAGGCTCAATAGAAATTACTCTGCCTTGGTCTTCCCGCACCAGCAGGGCACATTGGTCCCAGCAGTCGAGAGGGCACGCAGTTTTAAATGTATTCATCTATTTGCACCACCTGTGAAATGCTTGCTTAACGCCACTATTCTACCATAACCCTTTGACTCTCAACCTCAAATCAAAAAAAGGGTATAATCTATGGGAATGCGGTAAGCATGAAGAGGATCAGGATTACTGCCAGGCACCAAAACCTTGTAGATCTTAATAATTTAGTCATTTTGTTTTACACCTCCTCTCCTGACCAAATTAGTGCTAAGCAGAGAAGGCAAAACCGGTTTCACTATTAGCTCCCTCCAATTAAAGTGGCCAGGTAATAATCGGGGTTCATTGCTTTTTGCCCTGTAATTTTAATATAACACGGGAATCAGCAGGACACAACATTACCCGATTATACTAACCTAATAGAAAATGTTATCCCAATCATCAGGCAGGAAGACCCGAAAGCAAAAATAGCTATTGGTGCGGTATGCGGCATTTAAGAGTGTTGGCATAATACCACCAGCATGTATTAATTAATCGGCCTTCTCGAATCAGAAGTAGAACAGCTTGTTGACGCTGTAACATTCCACCCTATTTATAACGGCACTTTCCATTGCTATTTTCATCATTTTAATCATTACTATAATTCTAAGCCAGAAAGTTGGAAGTAAGCCTAAAAGGCTGCCCGTATAGTGGGGCAGCCTTTTATTTTTGTGCCTGTTGTAAGCCCTGTTGGTTAAGCTATTTCGACACTTTCCTATTTATAAGAAGAGTAGACCCAGCGAAATTATAACGCCTGAAAATAACAATGCTATGATGCAGTATCCCATGATGTCCCTTGCATTTAGCCCGGCAATTCCGAGAGCGGGCAGGGCCCAGAAGGGTTGGATCATGTTGGTCCAGGCATCGCCCCAGGCAATGGACATGGAAGCCCTGGCGGTATCGACACCAAGTTCAATTGCAGCGGGTAGAATAATCGGACCCTGTACTGCCCACTGCCCACCTCCTGAAGGAACAAAGAAGTTAACGATTCCGGCGCTAATAAAAGTAAAGAAGGGGAAGGTGAACGGAGTGGAAACATTTACGAACCACTGGGAAATCATAACAGCAAGGCCGGATCCGATCATCATCCCCATGATGCCAGCATAAAAGGGGAACTGAAGGATAATTCCGCCCGATCCCTTTACGGCTTCATAGAGAGCTGTTATGTAACGTCGTGGGGTCCAGTGGAAAAGGACTCCGGTGAAGAGGAAAATGAAGTTAACAATGTTTAAGTTTAAGGTGCCTCCGCCTGAAAAATAGATAAAGAGAAAGATGAAAGCGCCGGCGAAGAGGGCTAATGAAATAACCGGGGTGTTTTCAATTTTCTCGGCAGGGGACTTAACCTTGGATTTATCTTCAACCTCAACCTTGACTTCGAGCAGGGCAGGGTCGATTATGAAAAGGTCTTCCTTTTTGGGGATCATGAAGCGGACCAGGAAGGGTAAAGTTACAATCAGGGCAATGGAGATGATCAGGTTGTAGGATGCAAAAATTGTCTGCCCCACATCAATTCCGCCTGTTAATTCGAACGACCAGTCGGTAGCGGTGGCAAGCGCCAGAGGAATAGAGCCGGCCAGACCGCCGTGCCAGGTTAAAAAGCCAATGTAAGCGCTTGCTATAAGCAGGCGGTAGTCCACCCCTTTTACCTGGCGGGCCATTTCCCGGCCAAGCAGGGCGCCGACAACAAGGCCAAAGCCCCAGTTAACCCAGCTTGCTATTGCGGCAACAAAACAGGTGATCATGATCGCCCCGGCCGGGGTTTTAGCGGCAGAAGCAATAGCCTGAAGAACTTTCTTTACCGGAGCACTATTGGCAAGAGCATGCCCGGTAACCAGGACAAGAACCATCTGCATTGAAAAGGTCAGTAGATTCCAAAAGCCGCCGCCCCAGTGCTGAACCATCTGGATCACGCCGTTTTCCGTAAAAAGAACACCTGCAATAAAAACGATAAAGGTTAGAATTACAGCAAATAAGAATGGGTCGGGTAAGTACTTTTGCACGAGAGCTACGAAAAAATGAGTCAGTCTTCTAAACATACCATATCCCCTTTCGAATTTAAAAACCCGGTGCTAAACTTTATACATCTAAATAGGCAACCCTCCTTGTAAAGCCGTAATTATCAATACCGCTTCTTAAGCTGACCTGCAGCCGGTTTTGAATATTTTAGCTGCGCCCAATAATGTAGCGGTAAGGGTCAACTTCTTCCCTCAGGCATCTTAGTTCTTCTTCAGTTGGCGTTTCGCTGGTCTGCAGGTTGTCCGACCAGAGCAGCTCAAAGCCGGTATTTTCCTCCACCACGGCACGGGTTATACCGGGATGAATGTTTTCAACCTGCATACGCTTTGTATTATCATCAAACCCTATTACACATAAATTGGTTATTACTTTATAGGGACCGCAGTCAGGAGGAAGGCCGGCTGCTTCGCGGGCGCCCGGTCCGGTCAGGTAGCCGGGGGAAGTTATAAAGTCGATTTTTTCAGTGAATCGCCTTTTGTCCTGTAGCGTAATCATCATTGTCTTCCAGCAAAAAGAAGCGAGATCGTTTGCACCTCCGCTGCCGGGAAAGCGAACCTTCGGTTTTTGATAGTCATCTCCGACCATGGTTGAATTAATATTGCCGTACATGTCAATCTGGGCGCCGCCCAGGAAGGTGTAGTCGACCAGACCGCGTTGGCAGGTTTCCATTACCTCGGGCATGCTGCTGGCGACCAGAGCGCGGTAAAAGGTGCGGGAATCGCCTACAGAAATCGGCATCGAAGGGAGGAGGGGCCCAATCCCTCCGGCTTCAAACATAATCATCAGGCGGGGCGAATATATTTTCTGAGCAAGCATGGCTGCCGCGCAGGGCGCCCCTGTACCCACCACCACAATGCTGTCATCTTCAAGGTATCTTGATGCCAGGCTGATCATCAGTTCCATATCGTTATATTTCATGGTCTTCCTCCCGTGGAGTAAGTATTAGCAGTTTATTTCTCGATCAGGTTTTCCAGGCAGCGCAGCTCCTGCAGGCGGGTCAGGCCGCCGATGGACTCAAGGTAGCCATTAAAGTTTTTCACCCCGTAAATATGGCGTTCCAGGAATTCAGCCAGTGTATCGGGTTCTCCATCTACCCGCATCCACTCGCGAAGGTGTTCTTCATCGCTAAAATACTCGTAGGCCATGTTGCCGGGGTAGCTTCCGAAGGGAACTTCAATAACGGCATCCACCAGGTAATAAGGTATAACAGTCTTGGAAGGATCGCGCCGTATAATATCATTGGGAATCAGCCTTTCCGTGGTAATGATCAGCCTGCGTGATGCGCGGGCCAGGTCCATGTCCGCTACCATAATTCCGTCAATTTGGCAGTTACCGTATACATCTGCCCGGTGCACGTGAATTATCCCTACATCCGGGTATAAGGCTGGCACAGCTAGATATTTTATGCCGGTGAAGGGGCATTCCATCTCCATCGCCGCACTGTACTTTTGGGTATCTGTCCCGAGCATACAGCGTACCGGCATGAAGGAGAGGCCCATCGCAGCAGCCTTGTAACGCCAGGTTAAAGCTGCGTTGGTCCATTCTGTAATTTCCAGGGAGCCGCTTTCGATGGCTTTCCGGGCCACCTTGGATAGACCGCGGGCTTCAAGCCCGACAACATAAGCTATGTCGCAGCGGTCTATACATTTTCCGGATACGAGTATTTGAAAATCGTGAGTAGCGGTATGTCCGGCCAGCCCTAAATTTTTCTTCTTCTGGCGCACAATTTCGTGCAAAACAGCTGTGGGAATGCGGTTTGCTCCAAATCCGCCCACTCCGATATAATCACCGTCTCTGATCAAAGTTTTGGTTGCTTCTTCAACAGAGCTAAGCTTTTCCGTAAACTTGCGTGGTTTTTCATCCCTAAAATATTGGCGTGCCTTATTCGGATCGGGATCGGTAAAAATCTTTCCTTCGCCTGCCGGCTGGTAGGTAACGCTGCGCTTTTTGTGAAATTTCTGATATTGCTCCAAAAAAATCAGCTCCCGAAAAGTATTTGAGAAAGCAGCTCAGTTATTATTAGGAGAATAGCTCGACGTTTTAAGGATAAACGCCTTCAGGAATAGAGTATAATTTAATAACTCGGCAAAACCAGTTTCACTATTAGCGCCCTCCAATCAAAGTGACCAGATAATAATCGGAGTTCATTGCTTTTTGCACTGTAATTTTAATATAACCTGAATTCCACGTCAAATTTAAAATTCCTTCTTTTCAGAACTTATTACGAGGAGTCGAGGAAACCTTTCTATAGAGTACCATTTTCTTCATTAAATCTCTGCCTTTTTAGCACCATTAACCCTTGCCGCCTGAATAATTGCATGGTTAAACAAGCCCTTTAAAATCTTAACCTTAGTACTACAGCGAAATTTAACACTGAACATTTAACCTAAACCGATCTATCATAATATCAAGGAAGCAAATTGACTGGTGAGCCGACTTGATACTAACAGAAAGGAATTAAACCTTGTGCCTGCTCAGCTGCTACAGGTAGAACCACTGATTGCTGGCATTAAAGACATTGTGTCTGTTAAGCTCTGTCTTGTCAAAAAAACCGCACAGGAAGAAACCTGGGACCGGTTAGTGCAAAGCTACCACTACCTTGGCTACAAAAAAATGTATGGGCCCAGAATTAAATACCTGGTGATGCACTCTACCAAACCCTTAGCAGCACTGAGTTTTAACCGGGCCACCTTAAGAGTAGGCGTCCGCGACCGCTATATCGGCTGGGATAATGGACTAAAAAATGAACACTTGGACCGGGTAGTCTGCAACAACCGTTTTCTGATCCTGCCCTGGGTTAAAGTCCCCAACCTGGCCTCGCATATTCTAGGCCAAGCAATTAGGCGCCTGCCGGAAGACTGGTTTGAACTTTACGGGCGCCATATCTTCATGGTCGAAACCTTCGTCGACACAGCTCAGTTTAGCGGTAGCTGCTACAAAGCAGCAGGCTTTAAACTGCTCGGTCAGACGCAAGGGTTTGCCAAGACAGGCCAGAATTACACCTACCATGGAAATGATGTCAAGATTGTGCGCTGTGTTTCCTGCCATAGCCCCACACCCAGGACAAATTACCTGTTAACCAAAGAAGACGTATGGCTCTATATCAGACGCTAAAACGACGGCCGATCGAGCAATGCTTTGAGGGGTGCAAGAGCTATCTTGGGATGGGCCATTACGAAACACGCTCTTACCGGGCCTGGTACAGGCACATGCTTTTTGTGATGGTTGCTCACCTTTCTACCATAATGCTCAGGTTGCGCTTTAAAAAAAACGGTTGTATTAACAATGCCGATGGCTAAACGGCTAATTGCCGCGGCCTTGACTAAAGATCAGCGTATATACCGTAAAGCTTTAGATGATATTACGTATTATTTGAAGCGTAATATGATTGCTTATCATTCTCACCAGAAGAAAGCACTTCGAAAGCTTGCTTTGGGCGAGACGTGATGTTAAGTTTCGCTGTAGTGCTAGGGCGAAACGATTAATGAATTCGGAGAAGCCGACCCCATGTGTTCTGAGGTGGGGAAAGAGATCTTCTTCTTGCTGGGTTTTTGAAAGGGCCAAGTTGATCTGCTGCTCTTTTGCGCTAGCGAGGGCCGAAATTTGCTTATTTTCAGGGTTAAACCGGGCTTAAGGTAAATTAAGCAAATGATTGATTCAAGCAATTGCTTTATTTTTTTGTCTAAGTGGTATGAATAGTTTTGGGTGGTGATTAATGCAGCGGCAAAAATTAGTCTCTACTTATAAAATTATGCATTCATCTGTCTGAATTACAGAATATAGCTTAACATGGAAAAGGGTTGCTGGCAAGCGTTATTTTTGGGGGGTGAATCTCAAGCTATCCATGGCTGTTGGCACATCAAGTTTTCTAACATTTCTCTAACGGCCGCAAAGAAGTGGAAATGGCGCTTGACGTTTCCCAGACCCTGGCTGGGCAAATTTTAAAAAAACTTGTTGAAAAAGGTAGCATTAAACCAAAGGGTGTAGGTAGAAGC
>CAYWDA010000048.1:0-16515 GCA_964456945.1 uncultured Syntrophomonadaceae bacterium | reverse complement strand
GGGTGTGATCTCGGCCCGCGGCCGATAGATCAACATTTAAAAGGATTCACTGCTCTTGGAGCAAAAATCAGCATTGAGCATGGTATGATCACTCTAGCGGCAGATAAATTGATTGGCGCCAGGGTATACTTCGATGTCGTCAGCATTGGGGCGACGGTGAACCTGATGCTTGCAGCAGTTGCTGCTGAAGGTAGAACAGTGCTGGAAAATGTGGCCAAGGAACCGGAGATTGTCGATCTGGCAAACTTTTTGAACGCCATGGGTGCCATGATCAGGGGCGCCGGTACGGACGTGATCCGTATTGACGGCGTTGCCAGGTTTGCCGGCGTCAGGCATACGGTTATTCCCGATCGGATAGAGGCGGGCACTTTTATGCTCGCTGCTGCTGCTACACGCGGTTCTGTCGTTGTTGAAGATGTGATTCCCAAACACCTTGAAGCAATTACCGCAAAGTTGAGGGAAATAGGAGCTAAAGTAGTAGTTGAACCTGAAGTTATCAGGGTTGATGGCTCAGCAGCCTTAGTGCCTGCCGATTTAAAAACTTTTCCCTACCCCGGGTTTCCAACTGATCTGCAGCCGCCGGGAATGGTTCTCCTGACAGCGGCCAAAGGTCTCAGCGTAGTTACAGAAAATGTTTTTGATGGGCGTTTCAACCATGTTGATGAATTAAAGAGAATGGGAGCCAATATAAAGGTAGAAGGACGCACTGCCCTGATCGAAGGCGGTATCGGGTTGTCTGGAGCACCAGTCACCGCTCCGGATTTACGATCGGGCGCCGCTTTGATTATTGCAGCGTTGATGGCCGATGGGGAAAGCGAGATAAATGCCGTGGAACATGTCGACCGCGGTTACGAAAATTTTGAGCAGAAACTAATTAACCTGGGAGCCTCAATTCGACGGGTCAGTAAAAAAGAGTTTAGCCTGGATAGTGGCACTTTTGAATGATTAGAAACTTTATCGCACTTTACGATAATCGGTACTTGATATAAACTGAAAGCAAAGGAGGGATTTCTAAATGGATCAAAAATTTGAATGTGAAGCAGATAACCGCCGTAAAGGCTTTTGGTACTTTTTAGGTTACCTTTCATTTGGCATTCTGGGCATACTGCTGGGGGCAGCCCTTGTTTATGGTTTGTTTTATTATATGTCACCGGATCAACTGGCGCAGCAGCCAGTCGGGGTTATAAAAAGCCCCCAGGATGAAACACCTGTTATTGCTTTTAATCCCGACAATACCCTGGCCGATGTTGTGGAGCAGGTGATGCCGGCGGTGGTCGGTGTTAATAAACATGTCTATGTAACCCGCTCGGGAGAACAGAGTTTAGAAGAGGTCGAGTCGGGTTCCGGTGTTATCGTAACTTCAGATGGCTACATCGTAACTAACCAGCATGTTGTGGAAAATGCTGATAAGATTTCCGTATTGATTCCTGACATGGGTCATTATGATGCCGAGTTGATTGGAATGGATGCGCTAACAGATTTAGCACTGCTGCGGATTGAAGCAAACGGATTAACCAGCATGGCGCTGGGTGACTCGAATGCGCTCAGGGTTGGCGAATCGGTAGTTGCTATTGGTAACCCGCTGGGCTATTTCCAGCAAACAGTAACTGCAGGGATCATCAGCGCTCTTGGCCGGCAGGTCAGAGTTCCTTACAGTGAATACGCCTATACTTTTATTCAGACTGATGCCCTGGTAAACCCCGGCAACAGTGGGGGTCCGCTGGTTAATTTAAGAGGCGAGATTATCGGGATTAACACTGCAAAGATTTCACTGGCGGGAGTTGAAGGTATTGGTCTTGCCATCCCCAGTAATACCGTTAAGCGCGTTATAGACGATCTATGGGAACACGGCAGGGTTATCCGCCCGCATCTTGGTGTGGTAATTGATGACTGGCTTGACTATAGCGGTCAACTGCCCGACAAAGGGGTTTTAATAGTTGATATAGCCCCGGATAGCGCTGCGTCCAAGGCAGGGCTGCTTCCCGGAGACGTGATTGTCGCTATTGACGATAGTGATGTTCTCTACCTTGCTCAGCTTTTTGACCGCCTCTTTTCTTATTACCCGGGAGATACGGTTACGATAACCTACTTCCGCGAGGGAGAACAATATGAAGTTAGTGTAACGCTTGGCGAGCGTCCGGAATTGTTGCCTCTGGAACAGGAAACTCTGGAGCCGGAACCAGATGCCGAACCAGAACCAGAAGCTGACCCGGAAACAGATGAGCCGGAAGAGGATTTGGAAGAATAGCCTGGAGGCGAAACATTGCGCCTGTTATTTATTTTCATAGACGGGGTCGGGCTGGGTTTGGAGCAGCCCGACAACCCTTTCTTTACAACTGAAACCAGTGGGATATCTTCAATACTCGGGGGAAGAAGCTTAACTGCTTCGGCTACCGGTTTCTGTGGGACGCAGGCTTCCCTCTGCAGTCTTGATGCTACGATGGGCATACCCGGGCTACCGCAAAGTGCAACTGGTCAAGCAGCTATTTTTACCGGTTTTAATGCTCCAGCTTACATGGGCAGCCACCTGAACGGGTTTCCTGATCAGAAGTTAAGAAAATTACTGGCCTCAAAAGGGCTCTTCAGGCAGCTTAAAAGTAGTCATTGCAAGGTTATTTTTGCCAATGCTTACCGACCGCCATTTTTTGACCTGCTGCGTCACGGACTGACCGGAAATCATTATTCCTGCTCCACTCTGATAACCTATTATGGCGGATTACCCTTTTTCAACTTGAGTGATTTAGTGGCAGGGCGCGCTCTGTTTATGGATATAACGAACGAGATTCTTCAGAAAATGGGTTTTCATGTTCCATTAATCACACCTGAAGAGGGTGCCGGGCGTCTTCTTGCGATCAGTAAAAATTATGACTTCACCCTGTTTGAATATTTTCTGAGTGACCTTGCCGGGCACATGGCCGATCAGAGCGAGGCGAGAAGAGTAATACAGATTCTGGACAGTTTCATCGGAACACTGGCGGCGAATATTAATTTTAAAGATACTATCCTGATCATTGCCAGTGATCATGGCAATCTGGAAGATCTTTCAAGTCGCGTTCATACATTGAACAAGGTGCCTGCTTTACTGGTCGGTGACCACGAACTGCGTTTGCTGCTCCAGCCGGAATTACACGACCTGACCGATTTGTTGCCTGCTTTTAAAAAAGCTCTCGCCTGGGGGAAAAATTAGCGGAAAGGATCAAGATCATGCTTATCGAAACAATTACCGTCAGTATGTTTGCCACCAACTGTTATCTTGTTGCCTGCCCTGAAACCGGTGAAGCCCTGGTTATTGACCCTGGAGCTGATGGAGCAGGCATCATAGCCAGAATAAAGGCGAAGAAGCTTGATGTGAAATATATAATCAATACGCATGGCCACATAGATCACATTGGGGCAAATGGTAAACTAAAGGCAGAATTACAGGTTCCGCTTTTACTCTCAGAGAAGGACCTGGAGCTTTATCATAATCCGGGTTTTGGTCTTGGCCTGGTGCTGCGTAAGCAGCCTCTGCCTGATCATTATATGGTCGATGGTGAACAGCTTAAGTTCGGAAGTAAATCGCTTACTGTTATTGAAACTCCGGGGCATACGGCCGGAGGAGTCAGCCTGCTAATTGAAAAATCTTTGTTTTGTGGAGACACCCTCTTTGCCGGTTCAATCGGGAGGACTGATCTGACTGGAGGTTCATATGATACTTTACTAAAAAGCATCCACGAGCGGATCATGACTTTGCCTCCGGACACAGCAATCTATCCGGGTCATGGCCCGCAAACTTCGGTAGCTGCTGAAGCGGTATCGAACCCGTTTCTTGTTAATTACTGAGGTTTGTTTCCGGTTAATTTAACATTTTTTGATTGTTTTGCAGGAATCGATAGAATTATAGCGAATACTGATCTTTCGTAAGCGAAATTATAGTAACTACAATATCTATAATCCCCCTTCATAGAGGAATCAGAGCCCAGACTTGCCCATCTTACAAACTGAACTATTGGCTGTAGTAAAACCAGCCTGCTTGACGGGAGTATAATGTTAAATCCGTGGTTGCAATTTTTTATCTGTGCAGTGATTATTGTTCTAGCCGGCACCAGACTGACAAAGAGCGCTGCTGTTGTTGCGGAAAATACCGGTATTGGTACTGCCTGGGTGGGGGCGCTGATGCTGCCGATGGCGACATCTTTACCTGAACTGGTTACCACAATAAGTGCGGTCCTGATTGATGCTCCTGATCTGGGTGTGGGAAACCTGCTTGGCAGCTGCCTTTACAATCTGTCTCTGCTGGTGGTCATTGATCTGCTGGAAGGGCGCGGTACGCTGACCAGCAGAATCAACCAGGGACACATCATCACGGCTTCACTGAGTGTGATCACGATCTGTATTGCTTCAGTCGCCATAATCGGGGTAGTATACCTGCCACTGGGCTGGATTGGCTTTGAAACCCTGCTGATTGCTCTTGTTTACCTCTTTGGCGGCAGGCTTCTCTACCGTTATGAGCTTCGAAACCCTGCACTCGCCCTGGCAGCAGAAGCAGGTTCTGTTCCGCAAAAACCGCTTACTACAAAGCAAGCGCTGCTGCAGTTTACGCTGGCTGCCGGGTTTATTGTAGGCGCAGGAGTTCTCTTAACGACTGCCGCGGACCAGATTGCCATAACTACCGGACTGGGGCACACTTTTGTTGGCTCGATCTTTCTGGCTGTGAGTACGTCACTTCCCGAAACGGTAACTACGATTACCGCTGTACGACTGGGTTATGTTGACATGGCGGTGGCTAATGTGTTTGGCGCAAATTTTATGAACCTCTTTATTGTTTTTTTAGCCGATCTATTTTATATGCAGGGGCCATTACTTTATGCGGCATCAGATGGTCACCTGTTGTCGGCGGTGATGGTGATTATGCTGAGTGCGGTATTTATTTTCGGTATCATATACCGGTCTAAAAAGAAAATTGCCCGCATCGGGTATGATGTATTGCTGGTGTTGGCCGGTTATATTATGGTGGTATATTTACTCTTTAAGTCTGGTGGCAACTAACAGAAGGTGGTGGATTGTTTTGGATATGGAAAAGCTCAACACAATGACTTTAAGCGATTTGCATCGCTTAGCTAAGGAACACGAAGTAAAAGGTCAGTCAACAATGCGCAAACAGGAATTGATTGATGCACTTGCCAAGCTCTTTTCAGAAAACGGAGAGCAGTACAGTGCATCCGGAATGCTTGAAATTATGGCCGATGGTTTTGGGTTTCTCAGGCGCAAAAAGTATTATTTTTCGGATGACGACATCTATATCTCAGCGTCACAGATCCGGCGGTTTAATATGCGGACAGGAGATATAATCACCGGCAGAATACGCCCGCCGAAAGATAATGAACGCTACTATGCCCTGCTGCAGGTGGCTGAAATTAACGGCGCTGATCCTGACCGGGTTGCAAACCGGCCGGTTTATACTTCACTGGTACCGATTCACCCTGATGAAGTTATTCAGATGGAAACAAAGTCGCACATTTTGTCGACCAGGATCATTGATCTGTTAATCCCAATCGGGAAGGGTCAGAGAGGGTTGATCGTCTCGCCGCCCAAGGCCGGCAAAACCATGCTTCTGAAACAGCTTGCCAACAGCATTTCTGTTAACCATCCGGAAATTGAGCTGATCATTTTGCTTATCGACGAAAGACCGGAAGAGGTTACCGATATGGAGCGCAGCGTCAATGCCGATGTGGTTAGTTCAACTTTCGATCAGAAGCCTGAAAACCATATACGTATTGCGGAGCTTGTTTTGGAACGCTCACAGCGCCTGGTTGAGCAGGGACGTGACGTTGCCGTGCTGCTTGACAGTATCACCAGGCTAACACGTGCTTATAACCTTGTTATTCCCCCCAGCGGCAGAACCCTTTCCGGTGGTATAGACCCCGGAGCTTTCTACAAACCGAAACGCTTTTTTGGGGCTGCACGCAATATCGACGGCGGGGGTAGTTTGACAGTGCTGGCGACGACCATAGTCGATACCGGCAGTCGCATGGATGATGTAGTTTATGAAGAATTTAAAGGTACCGGTAACATGGAACTGCATCTCGATCGGCGTATTGCTGAGCGGCGTATTTTCCCGGCCATAGATATTTCACGCTCCGGAACCCGTCGCGAAGAGTTGCTGCTGGACGAACACAAGATTGAGCTAATGTGGGCGCTCAGGCGTGCCATGGGCAACAGCACCAGTGTTGAATTCCTGGAAGCGCTAATGGATCGCCTTAAGAAGACGAAGAGCAATGAAGAGTTTTTAGGCAACATGCACACAATGTAACAAAAACCCCAGCCTCTGCTCTAAAATTAAAGCTGCTTCTTGCAGAAAAGAAGGCAATGTGCTATGATTTGTTTCTGGCAAAGATCTAAGGAGGTTGAAGAAAATGAAAGCTGATCTGCATCCAAAATATTACCGTGCCACTGTATCCTGTGCCTGCGGTGAAACATTTGAAGCCGGTTCGACCAGCGAAGCGATTAAAGTTGAAATTTGTTCCAAGTGCCATCCTTTTTTTACCGGTAAGCAGAAGTTTGTGGATACCGGTGGGCGCGTTGAGCGCTTTAAGCGTAAATACGGTATGTAAACCGGGAGCAGAGCACAGGCGCTCTGCTCTTTTTCTAGTCCGCACTTTGGTTTAAAACTAATGCCTTGACCTGGCGCAATGGTTAAAAGCAAGAGGTGATTTGTCGTGCATGATAAATTGGAACTGATCGAAAAAAGATATAGTGAACTCGAGCAGCTGCTCAGTGACCCAAAAGCCTTAGACCAGAGGGATGAATGGCTGAAGATGTCGCGGGAAATGTCCTCGATAACGCCTGTTGTTAGTTTGTTTCGGCGGCTGAAAGAAGCCGAAAGGGAAGCTGCTGAAGCAGAAGAGCTTTTACGTGACAGTAAAGAGGCCGAGATGTCAGATTACCTGCAGGCCGAAGTTACAGCTCTGAATGAAGAAATAGGGCAGCTTGATCTGCAGATCAAGGAACAGCTGCTGCCCAAAGATCCTTATGATGACAAGAGCGTATTGATTGAAATAAGAGCCGGTACTGGCGGTGAAGAAGCAGCCTTGTTTGCTGCTGATCTGCTTAAAATGTACTCGCGTTACGCTGAACGGTTTAAGTATAAGGTTGACCTGGTTGATTCTCACCCGACGGATATCGGTGGCTTTAAAGAGGTAATCTTAGGCATTGAGGGTAAGGGGGCCTACAGCCGCCTTAAATATGAAAGCGGAGTCCACCGTGTGCAGCGGATACCGACCACTGAATCCGGGGGCAGAATTCATACTTCGGCGGCAACCGTGGCAGTACTGCCTGAAGTGGAAGAAGTGGAAGTAGATATTAACCAGCAGGATTTGCGCATAGACACTTTCTGCGCAACCGGGCCGGGTGGCCAGAGTGTTAACACTACCCAGTCTGCTGTGCGTATTACCCATATGCCTTCAGGCCTGGTAGTCAGTTGCCAGGATGAAAAATCACAGCTGCAAAATAAAGAAAAAGCGCTGCGAATTTTGCGCAGCCGTCTGCTTGAGAAATATATATCCGACCAAACTGCCGAGCAGGCTGAAGCAAGGAAAACGATGGTGGGCAGTGGTGATCGCAGTGAACGGATTCGTACTTATAATTTTCCGCAAAACAGGGTTACAGATCATCGCATCGGCCTGACCCTGCACAAGCTCGATCTTATATTGGCCGGTGATCTTGACGATATTATTGAAGAGCTGATTGCCGATGAACGGGCAGAAAAACTAAAAGCTGCGGGAGCTTAAGACAGTGACAGGAATAACAGTTGAGGAGGCTCTGCAAAGGGCTTCTTTTTGTTTACAGCAGGCTGCATTGGAACAACCACGGGTCGAGGCCGAACTTATACTCTCCCACCTGATGAAGCTTGATCGATTGCAGTTGATTTTGCAGCGGGAAAAAGGATTACTGCCGAAAGTGGACGAACTGTTTCAGGACGTGGTGAAGAGAAGAGTTGCCGGCGAACCTCTGGCCTATATAACCGGAGAAAAATATTTTTACGGGCTTAAATTTATGGTTAATAGAGAGGTTCTAATCCCAAGGCCGGAAACTGAGCTGATCATTGACAGCGCACTGGCGTGGGCCGAAACAAGAAGTGAAGTTGCGAATTATAATAAAATCAGTGGCCTTGATCTTGGTACCGGGAGCGGTATTCTGGCCATAACCCTGGCCTTAAAGCTGCCCGGCGCAACATTTTGGGCGTTGGATCTGTCAGCAAAGGCCTTGCGGATTGCACAAAAGAATGCTGTATTACATTGTGTCGATGCAAGGATAACCTGGCAGCAAAGCAACTACTGTGAAGCTCTCGATTCGCTCCAACCGCGGCCGCAGTTTAACCTGGTTGTTTCTAATCCGCCATATATCAGTGAAAAAGAGTATGCAGGTTTACCTCGAAATGTAAAAAATTATGAACCAGCTATGGCACTATGCGGTGGTGCTGACGGCCTTGATGGCTATAGATCAATTTTGAAGGAACTGCCACCATACCTGCAGACGCCCGGATTAGTGCTCTTTGAAATTGGCGCTGCCCAGCAAGTGGCTGTTGAAACGCTATGTCGTCAGAGCGGCCTGTTTTCTGAAATAACCTGGCTTTATGATTTAGGTGGCCACCCCAGGGTAATGAAAGGGTATTACTGATCAGGTAAAATCACTTCAGACTTTTACCGGTAGAGGTTATGGTCAGTTTGCCATGCTTGACCCCTTTAACGCCTATCAAACGCCCGGCCAGTTCTTTAGCCTCTGAAGCCATACCTTTAATCACCATCACCTCTAAGCAATGTTCATGCTCAAGGTGAACGTGCATCACAGAAATAATCATATGATGATGATCGTGCTGCATTTCGAGCAGCAGGTCGCTCAGTCCGCGTACGTGGTGATTATAAATTATAGTTATCGTTCCGGCCACTTCTTCTTCTTCCTGGGACCAGTCAATTTCAACGAGCTGGTTGCGGATTAAATCCCGGATTGCTTCAGACCGGTTAGGATAACCACGTTTGACGATCTCCTGGTCGAGCCTGCCCAGCAAGTCTTTTTCCATCGAAATGCCAAAACGAATCAAATCAGGCAATATAAGCACCCCCTGCTAATAATGCTTAAATTATAGCACATTAAAAATAGTGAATGGCTGTCGGGGCAGTTTTCAAAATGCGGGAGCAATAATAATTGAAAAAGGGCTGAAGATCCTCTATAATGATCGCAGAAGCGGTTCTTAATTTATATTTTAGCCCTAT
The DNA here is from genome assembly GCA_964456945.1 of uncultured Syntrophomonadaceae bacterium. Lineage (GTDB taxonomy): Bacteria > Bacillota > Dethiobacteria > DTU022 > DTU022 > CAYWDA01. The sequence continues at coordinate 7,264 of CAYWDA010000048.1, read as the reverse complement.
ATATGGGAGGGCACAATTTGTTCTGGGAAATTGCCTTTAGTACTATCGGCGGCCTGGGTCTTTTTTTGTTCGGCATTCAAATTATGGCTTCCGGAATGCAAAAAGCGGCCGGTGATCGATTCCGTCGCATTCTGGAAGTGCTCACCACCAAACCAATACTGGGTGTTCTGACCGGAATTATTGTGACGCTTCTGATTCAGAGCAGCAGTACTGCTACAGTTATGGTCGTCGGCTTTGCCAATGCCGGGTTAATGAATCTTTCCCAGGCGATCAGTGTTATTATCGGGGCTAACATCGGGACGACAGTTACTGCGCAGATTGTTTCCTTTAAAGTCAGTGTTCTGGCTTTTCCTGCTATTGGCATCGGTTCCCTGCTCAATTTTTTTGGCCGTCGCCGTTTTCATCGCTACCTCGGTCAGACCGTGCTCGGGTTCGGCCTTCTTTTTCTTGGAATGACAACAATGTCAAACGGAATGAGTCCGCTGCGGGAACTGCAGGCATTTCACAACCTGCTGGCACAGTTTAGCAGTTACCCTCTTCTTGGTATCCTTTGCGGAGCTGTTTTTACAGCACTGATTCAGAGCAGCAGCGCTGCTACCGGGGTAATTATCGCCCTGACTATGCAGGATCTGATACCATTTAGTTCTGCAGTTCCACTAATTCTGGGTACCAATATCGGCACATGCGTTACGGCAATTCTGGCCGGTATCGGCGCCAACATAGCGGCTCGCCGTGCCGCTGTTGCCCACGTCTTATTTAACGTTATAGGGGTTATTCTCGCTTACCTGCTGCTCACGCCTTTTATGGAACTTATTGTTCATACCGCATCAACAGTGCCTCGCCAGGTTGCCAACACCCACACTGCTTTTAACTTATTCAATACCTTTATCTTTCTGATATTCTTAAATCCATTCACCAAATTGATCTGTCGCATTGTTCCCGGTGAAGACAAAAAAGTTGAATTTGGTCCCAAGTACCTCGATAAACGAATCTTAAAAACACCGGCAGTAGCTATTGGGGGCGTGAAGCAGGAATTACTGCGTATGGCCGGTATTGCCCAGGAAATGTTGGAAGAATCGGTGCAGGTTTTTCTAAAAAATGATTTAAAGCAGATAAAGCATATTGAACAGATGGAAGACCTGGTTGACGGTCTTGAAAAAGAAATCAACATCTACCTGGCAGATCTTTCTCAGCATTCAATGTCCAAGCAGCAATCGGGGTTGGTCGCCGGTTTTTTGTCGGCAGCAAACGATCTGGAGAGGATTGGCGATCATGCCATCAATATAATGCAGTTGTCGGAACTGAAAACGGATGAGCGGCTGCCTTTTTCATCTACCGCCTTGGAAGAGATTACAATCTTCTACGATAAGGTAGACAAGATGCTGGCAGGGGCGATCAGGGCTTTTGAGCAGGGTGATGTAAGACTCGCCATGGAGATCGTTGCTGAAGATGATGTAATTGACGAACAGGAAAAAATACTGCGCAAGTGGCATATCAATCGGATTAACACAAAAAAATGTTACCCTGCTTCCGGTGTTATCTACCTGGATCTAATTAGTAACCTTGAGAGGGTTGCTGACCATGCTAATAACATAGCCTATCTTGTTATTGATGAGGGAAAACTATGACCTGCTCGCGAACCCGGGTAAAAGGAACGCTTTTACTGAAAGATGATCAGGCCTCGATTGCCCTGGCTGGAGCAATAATCCGCCGTGGAGGTCTGGTTGCTTTCCCGACGGAAACTGTTTACGGCTTGGGTGCTTCGGCCACGGATCCTGCGGCCATCAGGCAAATATTCTCGGCTAAGGGACGACCTTCTGACAATCCACTGATCGTACATATTGCTGAACACGCTCAGCTGGACGAAGTGGCCTGCTCGATTCCCGATACTGCATACCGCCTGACAGATCTGTTTTGGCCTGGTCCGCTCAGTCTTGTTTTGCAGCGCCGTAGCGGAATTATTCCGGCTGAGGTCAGTGCCGGGCTGACAACTGTAGCCGTGCGCATGCCCGATCACCGGGTAGCTCTTGATCTGATCCGTTCAGCTAAAGTGCCGATTGCCGCTCCAAGCGCAAACCGTTCGGGGAGGCCCAGCCCTACTTCCCACTGGCATGTTCTTGAAGATCTTACGGGCAAAATCGATGCCGTTGTTAGGAGCAGCACCTGTTCTATTGGCCTGGAATCGACTGTGCTTGACCTGACCGGTCTGCATCCGATTATTCTCAGGCCGGGTGGCGTATCCCGTGAAGAACTGGAAAAAGCTCTTGGCTGCCCTGTCTTGCTGGCAAGCCAAAAAAAAGATTCAACTGCTCCTGCCTCGCCGGGAATGAAATACCGCCACTATTCGCCCCGTGCCCCGTTGATTCTAATTGCCGGTCCGCAAAGCCGGCGTCGTTTACTGATTGAAGCGATTGCTGACGGCAGTCGCCGTCGTGGACTGGCTGTAGGTTTACTCGGTTCAGCAATGCATGGAGCTCTGCCTGATCACCTTAGCCTGGAGGAAGTCGCTGCCCACCTTTATGACGCTCTGCGGCAAATGGATCAGCGCGGTGTCAATCTGATTTTAGCGGAAGAAACTGAAAGCAAAGGGCTTGGCCTCGCAGTTATGAACCGCCTGCGCAAGGCTGCAACGCGGGTGCTGAAAGTGTAAATATCCGGCCTGCAATTAAAGAAGGAGAGGTTGATCGTGCTAAAAATACTGTTTATCTGCACCGGCAATACCTGCCGCAGCCCTCTCGCTGCTGCTCTTTTTAATGCAGTAGCTGCAAAGGCCGAGCTGCCCTTTAAAGTAACTGCCTCATCAGCAGGCCTTTTTGCCTTGCCCGGGGAAAAAGCATCAGGCCCTGTTCAGCAGTTGCTTAGCTTAGAAGGCATAGATATAAGCAGCCACAGGTCCGCAGTTGTAGATCCTTTCAATACAGAAGACGCTGACCTGATCCTGGTGATGACTGCCGAGCATCGCCGGCAGCTGCTATTTCAGTACCCACACCTGTCAGGAAAAGTGTTTCTGCTAAAAGAATTTGCCGACGATCTATCGGGTAATATTGATATTGAAGATCCTATTGGTTGTAGTGTTGAAAAATATAGGATTGTCTTAGAGGATATAAGGGAGACAGTAAAGAAGGTATTGAATAAATTTAAGGAGGGTGAGAAACATTGAAAATAGCCCTGGGTAGCGATCACGCCGGTTTTCAGTTAAAAAAGACAATTGCCGATCACCTTGGTTCCACGGGCATGGTTTATGAAGATTTCGGCGTTTTTGACGAGAATAGCGCGGATTACCCTGACCTAGCTGCGCTTGTTGCAGGCGCGGTCAAGTCAGATCAGTGCAGCTGTGGAATTTTAATCTGTGGAACTGGAATTGGGATGTCAATTGCAGCTAATAAGTACAAAGGGATCAGGGCCGCTCTCTGCGGAGATACTTTTTCTGCCCGCTATGCGCGAGAGCATAACAATGCCAACATCCTCACTATGGGCTCAAGGGTGATCGGCTCCGGGCTGGCGCTGGCTATTGTGGATACCTACCTGAACAGCTCATTTGAAGGTGGCAGGCACAATCGCCGCATTGAAAAAATAACACTTGCAGAAGGGTTGGAAAACTAAAGAAAATCATTGAATATGGAGTTGAAAAACGCAGCATGCACAAGTCACTAAGAGCAACAAGCCTTGAACCGCTTCACATCGTTGATCCGGAAATAGCCGCTACCATCGTCGATGAAGAAAAACGTCAGCAGGAAACATTAATTCTTATCGCCTCTGAAAACCTGGTCAGTAAAGCTGTTCTCAAAGCACAGGGTTCAGTAATGACTAATAAATATGCAGAAGGCTACGCGGGAGCGCGTTACTACGGTGGTTGTTCCTGTGTGGACAGGGCCGAAGAACTTGCCTGCCAGAGGGCAAAGGAAATCTTTGGAGCAGAGCATGTCAATGTCCAACCTCATTCCGGAACATCAGCAAATATGGCTGTTTACCTGGCTTTACTAAAACCCGGGGAGCGTATCCTGGGGATGGATCTGGCACATGGCGGACATTTAACTCACGGCAGCAAGGTCAATATATCAGGCCGCTACTATGATAGTTATAGTTATGGTGTTGATCGGGAATCATGCCTGATCAACCTCGATCAAGTCCGCAAGATAGCGTTGGATGTCAAGCCTAAGCTGATCATTGCCGGAGCCAGTTCATACCCCCGGCGCATTGATTTTGATGGGTTCAAAGCTATTGCCCGGGAAATAAATGCAGTTTTCATGGTCGACATGGCTCACACGGCCGGTTTAATCGCAGCCGGGGTTCACCCAAGCCCAATGCAGAGTGCAGATGTTGTGACGGCCACCACTCATAAAACATTTCGCGGCCCGCGGGGCGGCATGATCTTTTGTCGGGCAGAACATGCCGCTGCCATTGATAAGGCTGTTTTTCCGGGACTCCAGGGTGGTCCCCTGATGCACGTAGTGGCAGCGAAGGCGGTAGCGTTTCTGGAAGCGCAAAAACCGGAATATGTTATATACCAGGAAGCGGTTCTGGCTAACGCAGTTGCCCTGGCAGAATCCCTGCTCGGCTATGGTTTTGATCTGGTTACCGGGGGTACTGATACACACCTGGTGCTGGTTGATTTGCGAGGCAGGCAGATCAGTGGAAAAGATGCTGAGCGGCTGCTTGAAAGTGTGAATATTACAGTAAACAAAAATGTAATCCCCTTTGATCCCAAGGGTGCCAATGATCCGAGCGGTATTCGTCTTGGAACTCCAACGCTTACTTCACGGGGTATGCAGCCTGAGCAAATGCGAGAAATAGCCGCCCTGATTAACGAAACCCTGGCCAGCCGGAATGATCTGTCAATGCTGGCCCAGGTTAAGCGTCGCGTAGACGCTTTGTGTCAGGCTTTCCCTGCTTATTAAATATGGAAAAGAGGAGCTGATATTGATGGAACAGGTAGTTGTTGTTGATCACCCACTGGTTCAGCACAAGTTAACGCAGTGCCGCAGAGTGGAGACTGAAACCTGGCAGTTTCGCGGTCTGGTTGAGGAAATTACCGGCCTGCTGCTGATCGAAGCGTCCCGTGATACCAAAATGGCAGAAACAGATATAGTAACTCCGGTTGGCCCCGGGAAAGGAATGGTGATTAGTGAAGCGCCGCCTGTGTTCGTTGCTGTGCTCAGAGCGGGTTTGGGTATGGTTCCCGGAGCCTTGCGTCTCTTCCCCTATGCCCGCGCCGGCCATATTGGTCTTTACAGAGATCATGACACTCATGTGCCTGTTCAGTATTATAATAACCTTCCCCCGGATATTAGTGATGTAGTCTGTTACCTTTTAGAACCGATGTTGGCCACAGGTGGCTCGGCAGTTCACGCATTAACCCTCTTAAAAGAAGCCGGCGCTAAAAAAATTCGCCTGCTCAGCCTGATCGCCGCTCCCGAGGGAATCAAGGCGATTAATGAAAATCATCCTGATGTAAAAATATACCTGGCATCTGTCGATGAAAAATTAAATGAAAATGCTTATATTGTGCCGGGGCTCGGAGATGCCGGAGACCGGCTTTTCGGAACTGCCTGATGAAAATGAGGTGCACTGGTGATAGAACGGCCTGATTGGGATAATTATTTTATGCAGATTGCTACGGTAGTCGCAACGCGGTCAACTTGCTCACGCCGGCAGGTCGGGGCGCTATTGGTTCAGAACAAACGTATACTATCCACCGGCTACAATGGAGCACCCAGCGGGCTGAGCCACTGTCTTGAGGTTGGCTGCCTGAGGGAAAAGTTGCAAGTGCCCTCCGGAGAACGGCACGAGCTTTGTCGCGGGTTACATGCTGAGCAAAACGCGATCATCCAGGCCGCCGTTCATGGCGTGGCGATAAAAGATGCAGTACTGTACTGCACTCATTACCCCTGTTCGCTCTGCGCCAAAATGCTGGTTAATGCCGGTGTCAGAAACCTTGTTCTGGCAACGAATTATCCGGACGACCTGGCCAAGGAACTTTTTGCTGAAGCTGGCATTGAAGTTAGGTTTATTGTATAATATTTAACGCAATCAGTATAAAGGATGGTGGGGTATGTCTATTCAGGTAAAAGAACTTATTGACAAGATTAAAAACGAGGGTGTCCTCGCGGCCGAGACTGAGGCTGGAAAAATTATTTCTGAAGCAGAGGAAAAGGCAGCCCAAATGATTAAGGACGCACAGGCCAGGGCAGAATCGTTTAAGGCCCAGACTGAACAGGAGATCGAACAGCAAAAAGCTGCCAGTATAGCTGCTGTAAAGCAGGCTGCCCGCGATGTTTTAATTGGTCTGGACAAGCAACTTATGAAACGATTTGACGCGGTCATTATTGAATCTGTGGATACTGCACTGACAACTTCTTTAACAGAGAAAATTATAGTAGAGATGGTCAATGCCTGGGCTGAAAAAGGCGAGGAGGGCATCAGGGTGGTACTCTCCACAAAAGATGCCGAAAAATTAAAAGTGTCTTTGAAAGGGAAATTGTCGCAGAGCCTCAAAAGTGGAGTAGAAATCATTCCCTCTGCTAAGTTTGATAAAGGTTTTCGTATCGGTGGCAGTAGTGGGGTTTTATACGATTTTTCTAAGGAAAGTATAGCGGAGGTTCTGTCTCAGGCTCTCTCTCCCGACCTTGCGGCAGCTTTAAAAGAGGCAATCTAAGGACCTGGAGGAAAGCGTTTTGAAAAACCATTATTATACGTTAGCCGCCCTGAAAACGATCAGGCTGGGAGAAAAAATACCCATCTCTGAAGAATATTTTTTGCAGTTTGCTGAAGATACAATTGATGCGAAAAGCTATCAGATTTTGCTAAAAAGCCGTTGGGGTTTAACGGAGCCAACCGGCTTTTCTTTTGCTGACCGAATTCTCTCCTGGGAAAAGGAGCTGCGTTTGGAATTGGCTAAAGCCCGTATTTTGAAGCGGCCATTTGACAATCCTCCTAATCTACAGGCCTCGGACGGTAGCTACAGTCTGCTTGAACAGGTACGTGCGGTCATGGCTTTAGATTCACCCTTGGATGCGGAACGAAATTTGGACCAATTGCGGTGGAGCTTTATAGAAGAGATGAGTGCTCATCACTATTTTGACCTTGAGGCTTTGGTCGTATATTATTTAAAACTTCAGCTTGCTTTGCGTCAGGAAAAATTTCAGGAGGAACTCGGCAGAGATTCTTTCGAAAAGGAATATGCTGCTTTAGCTGACAGTTAATATACTGATTACCTTATAGAAATGGGTGAGAATGATTAACAAAGTAATTGGAGTTAGTGGAA
>CAYWDA010000047.1:0-1689 GCA_964456945.1 uncultured Syntrophomonadaceae bacterium | reverse complement strand
CAGAACAGGTAGCAGACACCACAAGAATTACATGTTCCGCAGCCAAGACAACGCTCCGCTTCACTGACCGGGTTGGTTGAACGCTGGAAAAGTTCCAGTGATAACCTCGCTTCCAGGTTAAGTTCTTCAAAGGCAACCGGCTTTCCAACTGGATCAGCTAAATCCGGCCCAGGCAGACCTTCGTTCAAAGCAATAATGCTTAGAGCGGCCAGGCGACCGGCTTTAATGGCTTCTGCTACCGTGGCCGGGCCACTGACAAGATCCCCTCCGGCAAATAAAGGATGGGCACCTTCAAGGGAGCCGAAAATACTATAATCCGGTTCCTGTCCCAGGGCCATAATCACACTGCCGCAGGCTTTCTTAAAAGATCTGCTGCAGTTAACTTTTAAACCATGGCGATCAGTTTTGCAGTGGTCAAGCAATACAGAATCGATCTTTTCAGCTTTCCGCTCAAATTCACGGGGCAGCGCATTAAAAATAAGTTCTATCCCTTCCCTTTCGGCTGCTTCAACCTCTGCCTGTTCCGCAGGCATCTCAGCCCTGCTGCGGCGATAGATCAGGGTAACATGGTTCACACCACTGAGGCGCAGTGCGGTTCTGGCGCTATCTAGAGCAGCATTCCCTCCGCCTATCACCACCACCGAATCGCTCAGTGCAGGGGCCTCACCGCTGTTGACCATACTTAAAAAATCAAGAGCATTCCAAACATCAGGACAATCAGCACCTTCAACTGTTGACTGACGAGGAAGCCAGGCCCCGGTTGCCAGAAATACCTGGCTAAAGTCATTGTATAGCTCTGACAACTGAATATCTTCGCCAACAAGACAGTCGGTTACAAACCTGACACCTTCCTGCCTCAGTATTTCAACCTCTTGCTCTAAAACTGAGCGAGGCAGGCGATATTCAGGAATACCAAGGGCCAGCATGCCACCAATCAGTCTGGCACGTTCAAAAATGGTTACCTGGTAACCGGCAGCAGAGAGATAATAGGCACAACTTAAACCGGCTGGTCCTGATCCGACCACGGCAATATTTTCTTTTACTGCCTGTGGAACAGCAGATGGCCTATAATTCTTGAACCGCCATTCTCCGACCGCCTTTTCAACTCCTGGAATATCAATTTCATGATCTAGTTGGCCCCGGTTGCAATTATCCATACAGGGATGAAAACAGACATGCCCGGTCAGCGCGGGAAATGGATTGTAACGGCTCATAATCTGCCATGCTTCTGCCCAGTCCTCTTTTTTTACAGCAGCAAGCCAGGCCGGTATTTCACCTTCAAGCAAACAGCTCTGACGGCATGGTGAATTTCTGAAACTTTTCTCAGGGGTCATAAAACGCCATTCCCCGGTTCTATTAGCCAGACTTGGTTCTCTACCACAAACGAAACAAAGATTTTCCTTAACCTTTTCCGGTAACAAGGCGCTCTACCTCCCTTACACTTTCGTAACCATCATTTACTGCGTTTATATTTGCTTCTGTGCTAGCCGTTACCCGCTTTTTAATTGAGCCTGCCAGATCATCAAGCGACGCGAGTCCGCTGATCCGGGCCATGGCTCCCAGCATCACTGTATTAACCATGGGAAAACTGCCAATAGTAAGGCCATGCTTCCAGGCTATTTCCGTGGCATCGACAATAAAGAGGCTAATGCTTCGATCAACTCCCGCGGCAAGTGTTAAACCCTCTGC
>CAYWDA010000046.1:0-7823 GCA_964456945.1 uncultured Syntrophomonadaceae bacterium | reverse complement strand
TCTTCCTCCTGGGGCATAATCAGCGAAACAGCGTGGCGATCAACTTTTAAATTTTCTTCGACCAGGGCCAGAGTATCTTCACGCCTGATCTCCTGCAGTATTGCCGGCAGTTCAAAGAGATCGGCCTCTTTGAAGCGGTATGCTAAAAAGTTATTGGCGATAAATTCAAGGGAATTGAAACGCCTGATATAACCACCCAGAATTTTTCGGCGGTGACGCTCGAACTGCTCTGCGCTGACTCCACCTTTTTTCACTACGGTAATGGCATCCATGATCCGCTGGTAAACCTGTTCAGGGTCCCTGGTCTCCCCGCCGATCATTGTATAACCGTAGTTTGCTTCTGCGGTATACTCGGCACCGAAGCTTTCATCGATCAGATCAGCCCGGTATAGATCATTGTAGAGCTTTTCGCTGGAACCAAACATAATATCAAGCACCAGTTCCATCAGAATTTCCCGGCGCATCAGGTCACGCCCGCGCAACTTATCGACAACCATATCTTTAAAACCGACATAGAGAATTGGCTCAGAGACAACAAGTTCCTGCACCACCCGCTCGCGGGTTATTTCGGCCGGTTCACTGGGGAAAAGGCGAACAATTGAGCCCATCGGCTTATAGTTACGGTGGCTTAAGTTTTCTTCAACCTGTTTGCCAACCTCATCCGGAACCAGATCACCAACCACAAAAACAGCCATATTGCTGGGATGGTAAAAAGTGTTGTAGCAGCGGTAAAGCAGATCAGGGGTAATTTCGGCAATACTCTCTACCGTACCGGCAATATCGTTACGCACAGGGTGTTCTTTATAGAGCGATTCGAGCAGGTTAAAGAAAACCCGCCAATGAGGGTGGTCTTCATACATTTTTATTTCCTGACCAATAATTCCCTGCTCTTTTTGCACAGTTTGCTCGGTAAAATATGGCTCCTGCACAAAATCCAAGAGCTGCGTTAAATTCTCTTCGAAGTTGCTGGTGCAGGAAAAAAGATAGGTGGTCTGGGTAAAAGAGGTAAAGGCATTGGCCGAAGCGCCAAGAGCAGCAAAACGGTCAAAAACATTGCCCCGATCATCTTCAAAAAGCTTGTGCTCCAGAAAATGAGCAACACCATCAGGCAAAACTGTAGCGCTTTGATCAGGCTCAACCCTGAAACGGTTGTCGATTGAACCGAAACGGGTTGAAAATATTGCGTATTTTTTGTGGTAACCCGGCTTCGGCAATACATAGAGATCCATACCCGGGTAAACCCGGTAATGGTAGAGGGTCTCCTGCAGGGCGCGGTTCTCAATTAGGGTTAAGTTATCAGCCATTGTTGTCGTTTCCTCCTTCGCGGGGGTGCAGCAGGTAAGCAGTGTCAAGCTTAATTTTTTCGGCAACAGCGGCTATCTCTTCCCGCCCGACTGCTTCAATTCCCGCGCTCAGTTCATCAACACTATAGGTTCTGCCACCAACGGATCCATCCAGGTGGATGGCAATTAGCTGGTTCGGGCTATCTTGCTGGGAGCGCAACTGGTTGATCAGCCCGCGCTTTGTATTTTCAAGCTCAGCATCGCTGATCCGGCCGGCAGCCATATCTTCCAATTGCAGGTCAATAATCTCTCGCGCCTTCTCATAATCACTGTAATTAATGCCGGCTGCAATAACCATCAAGCCCTTATGCCGTTCAAGGCGGGTGTGAATATAGTAGGCCAGTCCGGCATCTTCCCGCACTTTCATGAAAAGCTTGGAGTGAGGGAAACCGCCCAGAACACCACTGTATACCTGTAGCGAACAGTAGAGCGGATCACGGTAGCCGACAGAAGTGCGAAAACCTAAAACCATTTTAGACTGGTTGACTTTCATTGCTTCCTCAAGGGTCTTGATCTCACTAACCTTATGAATGATTCCCGTTTCCGGTAAAACAACCTGCGTTCCATTGCGGGAAAAGTTAAAGACCTCTGCAGCAGTCTTTACTACCTGCTCTTCAGAAAGATCGCCTATTACATAAAAATCAAGCGGATTACGCGAAAAAATTTCACGGTAATAGCTATAAAGGTCAATAGATTCAATAGCCTCATAATCTTCAACACGGCCCAGCTTAAAAACACCAAAAGGTTCATCGGCACACATCAGCGAAAGGCAGCGTTCCATAGCATAGGATGCTTTATCATTTAGCATAGCCTTGATATCTTTGATTAACTGGCTCTTCTCCTGGGCAACATAATCTTGCCTGAAAGCGCCATCAACCAGCAGGGGGTCACCAACAACCGAACCAAGCAAGCCCATTCCCTGCTGCAGCAGTTTACCGTTTGAACCAAGGTACTGATCGTGGGCAGTTTCAAGGGTAAAGGCCAGAATATGCCTTTCACCGCTCTTGATTATATCGGTTCCTAGTTCAGCGCCATAAAGTTGTTCCAACTCCCGCTGCAGGGTCAGGTATTCGGGATAAAGTCTGCATCCCTGCTCAAGAACCGAAGGCAGCAGGGCATTAAAAGCGGCAACATCTCTGTTTAGTTCCTGATGAAGAAAAAGCCCCATGGAAATAGTTTTAAATTTATTGGTTGGCATAAAAATCAGCCTGATTCCGTTGGGTAAATAGTGATATCTATAGTCTGCAGTCAAAATCGTACCTCCTTCACTCCAGTGCAAATCAAATCCTTATCATCATACCACACTCAGTAGCCGGCAGTCAGGCCGAAATCTATGGAAAGGCAGGCGCCAGTGATTGCTTTTACTGAAGGAGAGGCCAGGAATAGTATAGCCTCAGCTACTTCGCGCGGCTGGGTGAACCGAGCCTTCTCACCCTGGGGGTAATGATTCAGCAAAGATCGATAATATGCTTCGTGATCTCCACCACCGTATTCACGGCAGGCTTTTTCAAGCATTGGAGTCTCAACGTCGCCGGGGCATACTGCGTTAACCCGAATGCCCCGCGGTGCTAACTCAACGGCCATTGCTTTTGTCATCAGGGTGACCGCCCCTTTTGAAGCACAGTAAACCGCCGCTTCATTATTGCCGACCAGACCAGAATCAGAACTGACATTGACAATGGAGCCCCCACTTTTTTCAAGCAGCGGAATTGCGTAACGACACATGAAAAATGTGCCTTTGGCATTGATATCCATGGTGGTGTTCCAATTTTCCTCTGTCATGGTATCAGTTTTTCCTTCAATCCAAACCCCGGCAGCATTAATCAGCAGATCCAAACCGTATCCGGCCATTTCCACCGAAGAAAGCATAGCTTCACATTGTCCGACCCTGGAAACATCCCCCGGAAGGGCAACCGCGGTTCCAGGATAACTCCCAAGCGCTTCAACTACTTTTGCCAATTTATGCTCATCGCGCCCATTCAGGTAGACCCGTGCCCCCTTTTCTAAAAATAGTGCAGCAGTTTCATACCCTATGCCACTCGAAGCGCCGGTAATCAAGACTACCTTGCCACTCCAATCCATAAATTATTCCTCCCGGTATTTAGCGAATAGTTATTCAACTATATGCCAGTAAAATTGAATGCGCAATATTTTATTAGTCAGAGGGGCAAAATAATAATTACTGCCTGGCCCTTTCCCGGTTTGACTTGCCAGGGGCATGATGGTATTATAAATTTGCAAAAACTGTCTGGCGCCCGTGGTGAAAGGGATATCACGCAGGCCTCCGGAGCCTGAAGTCGGGGTTCGAATCCCTGCGGGCGCACCAAATTAAGGAGCAACCTGTTTCGGGGTTGCTTTTATTTATTTGCTGAAAGGGTGTTTTCCAAAATCATGATTAAAATTAAATTTGTCCCCCAGAATAAAATAATTGAAGTCGAAAAAGGAACAAACCTGCTTAAGGCTGCTGATGAAGCCGGTCTCTATATCGAAGGCGACTGTGCAGGCAAAGGCACCTGCGGCAAGTGCAGGGTAAAAATTATTGAAGGAAACAGCGGTATGCCGTCGGCGGCAGAAAGCAAGCACCTTTCAGCGGCCGAACTGGAAGCCGGCTCAGTTTTAGCCTGCATGAGAAATATTGATCAGAACTGTGTTGTTGAAGTACCAGTGCAGAAAGATGCCCATACCCGTAAAACTACACTGGCCGGCGGTGTTGAAAATTTAGAGGCCAGCCCACTGGTTGAAAAAACTGTTGTTAAGCTAACCCGCCCCGCTGTAAAAGATCAGACAGCTGACCTGGAACGGTTGCTGGAACAGCTAGGGCAACAAGATTTAACCGTTAAGCCGCGCGAGTTGGCCGGTTTTCCGGCAATGCTTCGCAGCAACGGCTACACGGTAACGGTAACGCTGAGTGGTAAACGAATTATCTCAATTGAACCTGGTGATACCACCGATCAGCTCTACGGAGTTGCTTTTGACATTGGCACAACGACCATAGTTGGCTCTCTGCTTGATCTGAACAAAGCCGAAGTTATTGCCGTAGCGGCCTTAACCAACCCCCAGAACATTTACGGTGCGGATGTAATATCGCGCATTACCCATGCCTCCCGTGAGAAAGACGGGTTAAAACAGCTTCAGGAAAAGGTCATAGAAGCAGCTAACAAGATCATCAAAGAGCTGCTGCACCAGACCAAGGTAGCCCGGGACCGGGTCTACGAAGTGGTTGCCGTAGGCAATACAACAATGAGCCACCTCTTTATGGGCATTGACCCTACATACCTGGCACCTGCCCCGTTTATTCCCGCTTACAGCCGGGCCCTTGAAGTTGAAGCATCTGAACTGGGGCTAAAAATTAACCCGGGTGGAAGGGTCACTTTTCTGCCGAATATCGCCGGCTATGTCGGTTCTGATACAGTCGGGGTTATTTTGGCAACCAATATGGATTTACGCAGCGACACCTGTGCAGCAATTGATATCGGCACGAACGGCGAACTGGTCGTTGCCGCAGGCGGCAGACTGATAGCCTGCTCAACAGCAGCAGGCCCCGCTTTTGAAGGGGCCCAGATAAAGCAGGGCATGCGCGCAGCTGCCGGAGCAATTGAAGCGGTCAGCTACGTAAATGGCAACCTGGAACTGAAAATGATCGACAATGCACCGGCCTGCGGTATCTGCGGATCAGGTCTGATCGATGCCGCCGCTGCCTTGCTTGATGCCGGCTTAATTGAACCGAGCGGCCGTTTTTTAAACCCGGAGGAAAATCCTGATCAGATTCCTGCCCACCTGAAAGATAGGCTAAGGCCCGGCAAAGGCGGTTTTGAATTTGTCCTGGTCCCCGGAAGTGAGAGCGAAAGCGGCGAAGATATTGTCTTAACCCAGGGTGATTTACGAGAGCTACAGCTGGCTAAAGGAGCTATCTACGCCGGCCTGATGATTCTGCTTAAGGAGGCAGGTATAACAGAAAACGATCTTGATCAGGTTCTGTTGGCCGGGGCTTTTGGCAACTACGTAAGTAAAGAAAGCGCTCTTAAAATCGGCCTGCTGCCCCAGCTGCCGCCGGAAAAAATTATAGCAGTAGGCAATGCAGCCGGTGACGGTTCAAGAATGGCTCTTGCTTCAAAAGTAGTCCGCAACAGAGCGTTAGCCTTGCCAAAGAAAGTTGAGCACCTTGAGCTTTCAACACGCCCTGATTTTCAGGATATATTTGTCGATGCCCTTTCTTTCAGATAAATACCTGATCGTAATTTTTAAGCAATTTTATCGGTGTAAAGCAGGAAAGATAAAACTGCTGTAGAAATAGTTATACCATTATCCTGATTGACCTTTGGTTAAAATTGCACGGCAGTCATTTACTATAATTATCGGGAGGTTTCAAATGTATACAGCTAAAGAAATTATGAGCTCACCTGCAGTATGTGTTAATGTAGATCAAACGCTGCAGGATGTCATTGAAATACTGGCCAAGAATCGCTTCAGCGGCGTTCCGGTAGTTGATAACGAAAACAAGGTTATCGGTGTGATCTCAGATACAGATATTATTCGCTACTCACACCAGGTCAGCGTGGTTCCCCTCTCTAACCTTTCTGGTTGGATCTCCCCCCATGTCGACATCGCAGATCTGGCTACCATGCGTAAAGGGTTTGAACTGCTGCATAAAACAAAAGTGAACGAAGTGATGACCAAAAAAGTTTTTACTATTCACGAGGACGAAACGGCCACTGAAGTAGCACTGTTGATGAACCGTCGCAGAATTAACCGTGTTCCCGTAGTTGACACCGCAGGCAAACTGGTCGGCATTGTCACCAGGGGTGATATGGTTCAGTGTATGGCCAAATTATAAGCAGTGAATCATCAGAGGTTGAATGTGAAAACAAATAATCGGTCTACTGATCAAAAAGGCGGTTTTAATAACCGCCTTTTAAAAATTAAATTGCTGGGCGCAGTTTGGATCGGTAAAACTCTGATCACCCTGACCAGGCTTTTTGGCCGTGGCGGCACCACTCTGCCGGGCAGAATTGCCCTTAAAACAGCCCCCCACCTGCCTGCTCAACTGACCGCTGATCTAACTGGCGGCACTATTATTGTTACCGGAACCAATGGTAAAACAACAACTTCTGCCCAGATTACCGCAATCCTCAAAACGGCAGGCCTCAAATGCATTCACAACCAATCCGGATCCAACATGTCCTGGGGCGTAGCCACAGCGCTGCTCAGCGCTGCGTCATGGAGAGCCAAACTAACGGCAGACTATGCCGTGATGGAAGTTGATGAAGGCGCTTTTCCCGGAGTAACAGGCAGCATTCAGCCACAGGGCATAGTAGTAACTAATATTTTTCGTGACCAGCTCGACCGCTACGGAGAAATAGATCATATTCAAAGCTCAATTAAGCGCGGTCTGGAAGCACAACCTGAAACAGGCTTTCAGGTAATCAATGCCGACGATCCATCGCTGGCAGCCCTGTCAGACCCCTCCGGCAAAAGACAGCTAACCTTCGGCTTAGAGCTGGATTTGCCGGAAGACACCTTTCAGAATACCGGCCGGGATATTAAAACATGTCCCCGCTGCCAGGAAAAACTGGCTTATGATAAAATATATTTTGCTCACCTTGGGCATTACCGCTGCCTAACATGCGGCTATAGCCGCCCTTCACCGGACGTTACCCTGGATGGTTTAACGATCAACCCCGATGGCTCCGCACTCCTTAAGCTCAGCCTGTTTGGTGAAAGCTTCGAACTAACTTCTCCCCTTTTGGGAACCTATAACTTATATAACATTCTCGCAGCAGTAACCTGCGCCAAAGCCCTGGCAATCCCCAATGATCTGATCGCCCGGGCAGTCGGCCAGGCAGTGCCCTCTTTTGGGCGCATGGAAAAGTTTGAATTTGAAGGAAAAACGTTGATCATGGCCTTGATCAAAAACCCGGTTGGCGCAAATGAAGTATTAAGAACAATACTGGCTCAACCTGCTGACACAAGTATCTTGATTGCCATCAATGATAAAATTGCCGACGGAACTGACGTTTCATGGCTATGGGATGTTGATTTTGAGCAACTCTCAATGGGAAAAACCAGCTTTACAAACTTTTTTGTATCCGGCCTGCGCGCCTGGGATATGGCTGTCCGCCTTAAATATGCCGGTCTGGAAACAGATCGTATCTGCGTTGAAGAAGACAGCGCCCAGGCAATTGAAGCTGCCCTGGCCGTAACCGGGCCGGGCGGCAGGCTCTTTATTTTGCCTTCCTACACTGCTATGCTTGAAATGCGCCGCACCCTGAACAAGATGGGTTTGGGCAAACCATACTGGGAGGAATAACAAGTGGCTCAAATCAACATTTACCATCTCTACCCCGGCCATCTAAACCTTTATGGCGACAGGGGCAACATGTTGGCCCTGCGTCGCCGGGCAGAGTGGCACGGTATTGCTCTCGACATTATTGCCGTTGAGCCTGGTGATTCAATTGAATTTTCCCGCTGTGATCTTTTATT
>CAYWDA010000045.1:0-20138 GCA_964456945.1 uncultured Syntrophomonadaceae bacterium | reverse complement strand
AGTATGGCCACAGCGGTTATTATCGCCACCGTGGCAATTATTGTTGTTACCGCCTTCGGTGGGCTATGGGCTCTTTCCCGCATTGACATGATCGGTTTTGTCTTGATTATTGTCGGTCTGGTCATTCTCTTACCGGCCGCTCTCGGTGAGGTCGGCGGATTTGGTGGCTTAATTGAGAATGGAGTTAACTGGGCTGAGCTGCCAACCTGGTCAATGAAAATTGAAAGCGAAGCCGATGGCGGCTATCTTGGTTACGTCGGCCTGTTAGCTGTATTGCTCTACATTTCGGCCTGGGTCACCCTGTCATTAGGTGATGTGCCCAGCCAGGTGTTAATGCAGCGCGCCCTGGCAGCCAAAGATGAAAAAACAGCAGTTGCCGGTTTCTTAACCAGCGGTATTCTCTACCTGACCATCGGTATGATACCTGTACTGATCGGTATTGCCGTATTTACATCCGGTTACATGGATGGAGTAATAGATATGGAATCACAGGCTGAAAATGTATTACCCTGGGCAGCCTACAACTTCCTGCCACCATGGGCCAGCATTCTTTTCATTGTTTCCCTGGCGGCAGCGATTGTCAGCACCTCGGGAGACAACGTACTGATTGTCTCAACCCTGATCGGCCACAATATCTACCGCAATATTAAGCCAGAATGCACCAACGTGCAGGTGCTGAAAGTAGTGCGCATTTTTATCCCGATCACCGCTTTGCTGGCGATGTCGATTGCTCTCTACTTTGAGACAGTTTACAAGTTGATTGTTTTATCCGGGGGTATCCAGTTAGCTACTATCTCCGGGGCCTATATTATCGGCATGTTCTGGAAAAAGGCGAATACAGCCGGAGCGGTCAGCTCTTTCTTCGCTGGCCTGGTCTCCTGGATTATCCTTTTCCTATTCTGGGCCATGCCGGCAACGGACTATTTCGAAGAAGATGCCATTTTTATTGCCATGGTTCCGGCTGCGGCAATTAGCTTCCTGACCCTGGTCATCGTTTCGCTGGCGACTCAGAAGCAGTACCCGCCAAAACCGATGCGTACCCAGGATGGAGAAGATATGACCGACATGCCGAAATTCTTCTGGTCCAAGTCAGCTTAATTCAACATTGCTTTAGTGGCAGGCGGTTTTCAGCGAAAAGCTGAAGCCGCCTGCTTGATAATAAAATATTTACGGAGGGAAGAGATATTCTTGAAGCTCTTAATAATCGGTTCGGGTGGAGTGGGACAGTCAACCGCCATGATCATCAAAAGGGCCGGTAAGGAAGGTGCATGGGCTGAAAAAATTGTGCTCGCAGACTATAACCTTTCCCGGGCCGAAGAAGTAGCTGCAAAATGCGATGATCCCCGTTTTATTTCAGAAAAAATTGATGCCCGCAGTGCCTCATCGATCAAAGAAGTAATTGCCAAACATAATATTACCCAGGTAATGAATGCCGTAGAACCATCCTTCAATGAAAATATTTTTGACACCTGCCTGGAATGCGGCGTAGGTTATCTCGATTGTGCCATGACCCTTTCCAAGCGGCACCCGGAAAAACCATTTGAACTGACAAATATTAAGCTGGGTGATTACCAATTCGCCAAAAATGCAGAATGGGAAAAAGCTGGCAACATGGCACTGGTCGGTTCAGGAGTTGAACCGGGCATGGCCGATGTTTTCGCCCGTTACGCCGCAAAACACCTCTTTGACGAAATCGACGAGGTTAACGTTCGTGACGGTGACAATTATGATATACCAGGCCATGAAGGAGTTGCTTTCGGCTTTTCGGTCTGGACCACGATTGAAGAATGCCTTAACCCTCCGGTTATCTGGGAAAAAGATCGTGGTTGGTACTGTACCGAACCTTTTTCCGAACCTGAGATTTTTTCTTTTCCCGGTGGCATTGGTGATGTTGAAGTAATCAATGTTGAGCATGAAGAAGTGCTGCTCGTTCCACGGGTAATCGACTGCAAAAGGGTTACCTTTAAGTTCGGTGTGCCGCGTGAAATGAGAGCGCTTTTGTTGGATTTACAGTTGTGCGGTATGGATGACGCAACCAGAAAGATCAAGGTGGGGGAAAGTGAAATAACCCCCCGCGACTTTTTAGTTAAAGTTGTTCCCGACCCGCTGGAATTAGCCAAGAAGATGATTGGCAAAGGCTGCGCCGGAACCTGGGTAACGGGGAAAAAAGATGGCTTAAGAAGATCAGTCTACCTCTACCAGGTTGCCGATAACCAGGAATGCTACGAGAAGTATGGCACTAATTCCGTGGTATCGCAGACAGCATTTGGGCCGGTAATCATGTTGGAGCTGATTGCCAGGGGCATCTGGAAAATAAATGGTGTGCATGGTCCGGAATCTTTTGATCCAGATCCGTTTATAGAAAGAATGGAGAAATACGAGTTCCCCGGAGGCTTGCAGGAAAAAGACTCAGAGTATAGTGAAATGCTGAACAGAAATAAAATGCTGGCAGCTAAATAACCTGACCGGCAATAAGAGTAAGCTCTTTTCACGTCATAAAAATCAAGCCAAAGCTCTCTTTTAAAGAGGCTTTGGCTTGATTTTTAAGTTTATCAGGTTTTCGGTGATTATTCTTTAGACTTTAGTTCCATCGGTTTGGCACAACAAACCAGTGTGCCGATACCTTCTGCAACCACTTTTACTTCATTAGTGCACACCTGGCACTTGTAGACCTGTTCATTTTTAGTAGCCATAAGTCAACCCTCCTGTTTTAACAGCAGCCACCATCACACTGGCACTGCTTCTCAACCGGCTTATGATCGGTGATTGAAAAACCACCGTGAGGCCCATCGAGATAATCGATTGATTTGCCATCAACAAAATTTGCGATACCTTTATCGAAAATAACCTTAAAAGCACCTGTATCTTCAACAATATCTTTACCTTCTTGAACCGACTCATCCAGAGTCAGGCCGTACCTAGGTCCGCCTCAGCCAACACCACTGACATAGATGCGCACATATGAGTCTTTTTTTTCTTCACTACTCATAAATTCTACAAACTTTTCTTTCGCTGAATCAGAAACATAAATCATGGTAACTTCCTCCTTCGCAATGTGATTATGGTTTTTCAATATTTCTTATGCTGCTAAAAAAGAACCCTGACAACCTCTGCCGCCTGGTCGCTGGATACCCGGTAAAATACCTCGGTGCCTTTTCGCTCACCATAGATAATCCCTAAATCACGAAGACGCCCAAGGTGCTGAGAAACGGTAGACTGCGAAAGTTGAAGGCAATTTTGCATTGAAGAGACGTTACATGATTCCCGCTGCAGTAATTCCCTGACTATACAGAGCCGAACAGGATTAGATAATGCCTTCAGCAAAGCTGCCTTTTCTTTAATCATAGTCATTTCACTGGCTATATCCATCTAGGGTTCCCCTCCTTAAACATTATTATATCACAATATTATAATTTAGCAAGCCTGTCGGTTCTATTTAGTTATAATTTCGACCAGGCAGCCCTCATAGGCTTCAAGTGTTAATTCTCCGGTTATGCGGTCCGGTTTATGCCCCGGGTTTGTTGAAATCAGGATTCTTCCACCATTACCCGCCAATTGCGGCTGAATTGTATGGCTATGCGCAGAAAAGTTGAGGCAGATTAATACTTTTTGCTGCCCGCTTTCACGCAGGTAGCAGAAGCAGACAGCGGGCATGTTTTCGGTAATGCTGCGGTAGCTGCCTTCATATAAGGCGGGCAGGCTTTTACGCATCCAGATTAGCTGCCTGGTAAAGTTTAGCTGAGAGTTTAAATCAGCTTCTTGCCCGGCAACATTTAGCGTTTCTGAATCAGAACCGACCGGCAGCCATGGTTCTACTTTAGAGAAACCGGCATACGCTGAACCATTCCACTGCATGGGTGTTCGACAACCATCGCGCCCGCGGTGCAGCGGATACCACCGGACACCGACCGGATCTTTTAAATTTTCTTTTGAAAGTACTGCTTCCTTCATGGCAATTTCTTCACCATAATAAATAAAGGGGGTTCCCCTCAGCGTTAACAACAGAAGAAGAAGCAGCTTCGCCTTAACACCGCTGTCACCTGCTTTGGCATAATAGCGGCTTACTGCACGGGTAACATCATGGTTACTTAAAGTATAGGCCGGCCAGGCACCTTGCGGCAAAGCCTCTTCCCAGCGCTCTATACAGCGCCTGAAGGCCCCGGCATACCAGCGGCAGTGCAGAAGCTCAAAATAAAAATTCATGTGCAGCTCATTACTGTTTTCACCATAATATGAAGCAATTTCAGCAGGGTAATCGCCGATGATCTCGCCAACAGAGGTAACGGCTGGATAGAGATCGAAAATTTCGCGAAACCCTTTTAAAACTTCGTGTGTTTCCGCTTGATGCTGATTATATTTACGCACCTGCAGTTCAGGCAGGGAAAGTAGTTTCATGATGTTTGAAATAAACAAGCGGTCAGTAAAGGGCACCTTGCCACGGCTGCGTCCGCGCAGGTAAAAAGGCGGGTTATCACGAAACTGTTCGTCTTTACAGTAGATATGGGCAACATCAAGCCGAAACCCGTCCACCCCGCGGTCAAGCCAGAATTGAAGCACTTCGCCAATCGCCTGCCTGACTTCCGGGTTGCGCCAGTTAAGATCGGGCTGTTCTTTCAGGAAAGAATGCAGGTAATACTGTCCTGTAAATTCATCCCAGGTCCAGGCAGGCCCGAAAAAGTTGTTGCGCCAGTTGTTAGGGAGTTTCTTGCTCTTGCCCCGACCGTCTCTCCAGATATACCAGTCACGTTTAGGATTATCGATAGATGAACGCGATTCAAGAAACCAGGGGTGAAGGTGAGAAGTGTGGTTTACAACAAGATCGAGCATTATTTTTATATCGCGCTTGTGCGCCTCTTCAAGCAGGTGATCAAAGTCACTGATTGTTCCGTAGCGGGGGTCAATAGCGCAGAAATCGGCTATGTCATACCCATAATCATAATCAGGACTGGTGAAGAATGGGCTGAACCAGATTGCATCAATGCCCAGGGAACCGGCGCTACCATCGTTTAAATAGTCTAAGCGGGAAGTAATTCCTGCCAGATCGCCGATACCATCATCATTGCTGTCCATGAAGCTGCGTGGATAAATCTGGTAAAATACAGCTTTTTTCCACCAATCATCGGTTTTAACGAAACTTATATTCTGCACCATCTTTTTATAAGATCCTTTCCTAAACGATATTTTTTTCTGACACATAGATTATTTTCTCTTCCGTGGGCAAGGGCGCTATCGTGTCCCAGTTTTTCCTCCGGTAAAGTATGTAAAGAAAGAGCGAGCTAACAGCATACTGAAGTGCGGTAACCCACCAGATATAATATATTTCAAGTTGCCATACATATATTACCATGTAGGTTAAAGGCAGGCGAACCAAAAGGTTACTGTAAAGGCCAACTTTAAACGGACCCTTTGTATCACCCATTCCTTTCAGAGCCCCGGAAAATATCATCGTCAGGGCAATAAAGGGTTGCTCGGCTGCCGCAATCTGCAGGCAGAGAATACCCAGTCGAAGCACCTCGGGATCGGGAGGATCAAAGAGGCTCATCACTAAATATGGGAAAAAGAAAAACAGAACACCAAAAAGGCTCATTAATACTGTGCCGATGGCTGCAGCCCAGTAGCCTGTATCACGAGCCTGTTTTATTAACCCTGCACCGAGGCGCTGCCCGACCAGAGTAGTAGCGGCTATGGCAAACGCCTGCCCCGGCATAAAGGAAAAGGCCTCGGCCGCTATAGCAGCGGCATTGGCAGCGAAAGCAACCGGCCCGACTACGGTAATCCAACTCGCTGTAATCATTCTGCTGCCACTATGGGTCAGTTCTTCCGCCCCGGCCGGTAAGCTAAGCTTTAAAATCTGTTTAATTACATCCTTGCGAAATGGATAAAGCGTCTGAAGGGAAAAAGGCAAAATTCCCTTCTGCAACAAAAGATAGCCCACCGACAATATCAGGGCAATCAGCTGGGCTGATCCGGTTGCCAGGGCAGCCCCCTTGACACCGAGGGCAGGAAAGCCGTAATGACCGAATATTAAGAGGTAGTCGCCAATCACGTTGTATAAATTGGCGATCAAAGCAATGATCATGGGAACCCGGGTATTGCCTATACCACGGATAACCCCACTGGCTACGACCAGGGGAAGCAAAGCAAAACCACCGCTAATTAAGGCATAGTATATATATTCTTCGGTAAAAAATATTGTAAGCGGATCGCTCATGATCCAGCCGATAAAAGGCCGGTAAATCAATAAACTGATTATCGTAAACAGAATGGTGATCAGCAGGCTGATTGACAGCGCCTGACCACCGGTTAAGGCGGCTCTCTTCATATCGTTAGCACCAGTATAGCGGGCAACCAGTGAGTTTGCCCCAATACCGAGTGCGCCAAGAATCATCAGTGAACTAAAGAGAATAATAGCCCCGTATTCTACACCTGTAGCCTGGTGAGCCCCCAGGCGCATGACCATGGCTGTATCAAAAATCCAGACAAAGGTGTGCAGGCCCATTTCGATCACAATCGGCCAGGCCAGAATAAGAATGCTTAAGATCGGTCTGTACGGCTTATTGACGGGAACCAGGGCAGGATCAATATTCGTTTTTTTTTCAGTTCTTCGCATTTTTTCACTTCCAGGCAAGAGTCAGCAAATACTGGTGTATCAATTAGATCACTACCTGGTAACCTTTAATAACTTATTTATCCGGCCAAATATTTGATCAGGTTATACACTCCGAATACTGCTGCCAGCAGTATATACATTAACAGTCAGGGGGATATACGCTTGTACCATGGCTCTTTTTGCTCTTGCATTTGTGATCCTCCTTTATCTAATTCAAAACTAATAGTACAAATTTACTTTACCATAAAAATACCCTCCTATGCTTGTAGAGGGCGTTATGAACAGATCATGAAAAGACAATTTAGCAATAATGGCGGGAGTAGATGGGAATCGAACCCACCGCAGGGGGCTGCCCTGCCACTGGATTTGAAGTCCAGGAACGCCACCAGGCCGCTAACTACTCCCATAAGATAAGGTTTTAAAAATCACGCGTTCTCAAGCTTGTCTACAGAGATAATTATACTATAAATACAGCAATTACAGTAAAAAGCACAGAAATTTTATCAGGCTCACCGATTAACTAAATGGTGATGGGAACAAAGTTTAGACTACTGTAATGAAGGTTTCGATCAATTGAGGGTCAAACTGGGTTCCAGAATATTTTATTAGTTCTTCGATGGCTTCCTGCTTTGATTTTGCTTTGCGATAAGGCCGATCATTGGTCATTGCATCAAAAGCATCAACAATGGAGAGAATGCGACACTCTACCGGTATTTCCTCACCTTTTATGCCGAGGGGATAACCGGTGCCATTCCATTTTTCATGGTGCCGTAAGATTAAGTCGGCAACCGGTGCAAGATCAGGTGAGGTCTGCGCAATTCGATAGCCTTTTTCCGAATGGCGGCGCATAATTACCCATTCTTCATCGGTTAAACTACTATCTTTAAAAAGAATCTTGTCAGGAATGCCAACCTTCCCCAGGTCATGTACCTGGGCTACCAGAGAGAGGGCGGTAAGACGATTTCTGTCGAGTCCAATTTTCTCGCCCATTTTTAAACACAGATCCTGCAACCTTTCGGCATGCCCGCCGGAAATATAATCACGTTCGGATAGAGCTGCCAGCAGGGCTTTAACCACCTGGCTGCGCGCACTCTCGCTGCGGTTCTGCTTATCCATGAACATGGCGCCGATTGCGTTTTTCAAAGTTTCGGCAAGGGGCTGTTCTAAGTTATTGCTAACATCTGATCCCAGTGAAATGCTAAGCGGCAATTCACTGTTTTGCTGGTTATAGCGCTCAACTGCGGACCGAATTGCCCCGATCAAACCCTCGACTGCATAATGATCAGTGCGGGGCAGAATCGCCACAAATTCGTCTCCCCCGACCCGTGCCAGTAAATCGCCTTTACGCAGTGGCTCTTTGATCAGATCGGCGCAGACTTTTATAATGCGGTCGCCTTCTTTTTGGCCCATGGTATCATTGATCAGCTTTAAACCGTCAAGATCGGCTGATAGCAAAGCTATCGGATAATCGCGGCCGCCTTCTATTCTACTCAGTTCGTTTTCAAAGTAGAGTCGGTTATAGAGACCGGTAAGAGAGTCGTAGAGGGCAAGGTAAGCAAGTTCCTGCTGGTAGCGCTTGTGTTCCCTGCGCAGTTCAGCTTCACGTAACTCGCGTTCAACAGCAGGCGCCAGGCGCGATAAGTTGCCCTTCATAATATAGTCGTGAGCGCCTGCTCGCATGGCACTTACGGCAATTTCCTCACCAATTGTTCCTGAGACAATAATGAACGGCAGATCACGCCCACTTGCTTTAAGCACCTCAAGCGCTTCAGGAGCGCTAAAGGAAGGCATAGCATGGTCAGATATAACTAACTGCCAGCGATCGTCATCTAGAGCATCAGATAAGGCTTGTTTCGTTTCAACACGGCTATAAACAGGTTCAAAACCACCCTTGCGCAGCGCTCTCAGTAAAAGCAGCAGATCATCTTCGGAGTCTTCTACGATGATTGCATTTATCAGTTCCATGCCCAACCTCCAAAAAATATTGCCCGGGTAAGATAACCGCAATGCGCGCTCAAAGCGCTGTCATGCCAAGCATTTTGGCATAATCAGCAAGCTCTTCTTCCCGCTTAATTTTAAGTTTGTCTTTTAAATTTTCTTTATGGCGATCCACCGTTTTAGGGCTGATTGTCAGGCGGTCTGCAATCTGGATGCGGCTCTGCCCTTCAGCGATTAACTGCAAAATTTCACGCTCTCGAAAAGAGAGTCGGTCAAGAGTGAACTCTTCGTTTAAATAGGTGTTTGTTACCAGGTAATCATTAATCAGCACCTGCGACACAGCCGGGCTCAAGAAAGTTTCACCCCTTTGTGCCGCTTTCATGGCCAATTCCAAATCCTCGTAGGCCGAGCCTTTGTAGACATACCCTGAAGCACCATAGCGTAAAGCCCTGGTTACGTAATTTTCTTCTACATGCATCGACAGAATAATTACTTTGATTGCCGGATGGCTATCCTGCAATTTAAGTAGCGCTTCCAGCCCGTTCAAACCGGCCATGGCGATATCCATGATCACCAGATCGGGTTTAAGAGCAGCAGCTAAAACCAAGGCCTCGCGGCCATCACCGGCCTCACCAATTACTTCGATATCTGCCTTACTCTCCAGGAGGGACCGTAAGCCCTGACGAACAATAGCATGATCATCAGCCAGAATAACTCTCATAGCAGCCCACCCTCAGGAACCATAACCGGCTGCTGCAGGGGCACCTTAATTTTTACACAGGCCCCAACACCGGGAGCAGACTCAATGTTCATTTCCCCGTCTAAGAGTCTAACCCTTTCGTGCATTCCAGTCAAGCCAATATGATCAGTTGATACGGCAAGCTGGTCAGGGATAAAACCAATTCCATCATCTTCTACAGAGACAGACAACAGGCCGCCATGACAGCTAAGTTCAACCGAAACCGCTTTTGCCCGGGAGTGACGGGCAACGTTAGTCAACGATTCCTGAACGCAACGATAGAGTGCAGTTTCTATTGCCATAGGAAGCTTGGCTGGAAAGCTCTTAACTATGACCTTAGTTTTAACCCCTGTCCTTTTCATAAAACCACCGGTCATCTCTCTAATCGCCGGGACCAGGCCAATGTTATCAAGGGTTGGTGGGCGCAGCGAAACCGATTGGCGTCGAACCAGGTTTAGGGTGTGATCAACCAGATCAATACTTTGCCTCAGTTTACCACACTGCGGTTCAAAGGTGGTTAGTTCATCCTGTAATAGCTGCAGATCAAGCTTAACAGCAGTAAGAGCCTGGCCAACTTCATCATGCAGTTCACGGGCCAGGCGAGTTCGTTCTTCTTCCATGGCGCCAAGGATACGGTTTGAGAGCGCCTCAATTTTTGCGTGGCTTGTTTTTAGCTGCTGCTCTTTTAAAACCTGTTCGCTAATATCACGGGCAATTCCCTCAATAGCAACCAGTTGACCACCGTCATCATAGATAGGCACATTGCGCTGTTCTATCCAGATTGTTGCTTTATCTTTGCGAATCCAACGCATGGTTAAAGGTTTGGACAACTCCACCTCTCCCCTGGCAACTGCATGCAGCAGCCCCAGATCGTCAGGATGGACAATTTCAATACCAAGGGCTGGGTTGGCGTAGTGGTCTTCTGGTGTATAGCCAAGCAGGTTGGTTGAAGAGGGACTAACATACTCAAACCGACGTTCCGGCACGAGAGCAATTCTATAGATTAAATCCTGGGCATTCTCGGCAAGCCGGTGGAAACGGGCTTCACTTTCCCGCAGATCTTCTTTCACTTTTTTTCTTTCGGCGCGCATTTCTGCGTCGTTAAGTATCCGCTCAACAACAGGAACAAGACGCCCCAGGTCGCTCTTCATTATATAATCATCAGCGCCTGCCTTCATAGCAACTACGGCAACATCTTCCCCGATCACGCTCGATACGATAATGAATGGCAACTCTTTTCCGCTTTTGTTAACAGTATATAAGGCCTGGGGGGCACTAAAGTAAGGCAGCGCATGATCAGAAATAACCAGATCCCACTTATCTTCTTTGATTGTTTCTTCTAACGCCTGCTCGGTTTCTAAACGAACATGAAAGGGATCATAGCCCCCCTTCTTGAGTTCGTTCAGAATCAGCAACGTATCATCTACCGAATCTTCAATAATAATCAAGTTAATTCTTCTCATATCAAACCCTCTTCTGCAAAGCCTTCACCTGGTGTGGTTTTGCCTTTGCATCCCGGACCAGACTACCCTGAAGATAGGGGGATGGATAAATGTCTGATAAACCAGGTATACCTAGAGTATCGACAGTCAACCATTATTCTTTAGCCTGTTTGTGTTTGCAATATAGGTTAGTTTGATCTAATACAATATTTGAATCGATTGATATTTATTTGAGCGATTGTATAAGCATTAGTATTGGCTCATTACACATCAATATCCTGCTATATTATTATGAGTTGATGAATAAATACAAAAATATGATGGAGTGTGGGTTATCATTTTGAAGGTTAAATGTCAAACCGAACCACCCTTCCCTCAACATGCATACCACTAAAAAACTGATTGTTAATATATTCGAGGGACTGGCGATGATAAAAAAAATAGTGTGTTGGGTCATTTTTGTACGGCCAGTCAGTAAAATCAATGTCATCCTGGTAAAGTTCGGTCATACAGTATAGCGAGCCACCAGGCAGTAACAGTGAGCGTAAGAGAGCAAATTCATGCTGTGGAACTCTAAAATGTTCAATAACTTCTGAGCAGACAATGTAATCATAGCATTGACTCAGGCGTTCAGGCTGATTCCAATAATATGGATCGTACAGTTCAAGCGTGTAGTGCTGTTCGCGTAGAATTGTGGCAATAACCGGACCAGGTCCTGCTCCAAAATCAAGACCTTTAGCTTCTGTTGTAAAACTATTAGTTACCATTTCTACCAGTGGTTGCACAAAATTTCTGTAACGAGGATCGTTAACATCATTATTGTGCTGATCATAGCGCTTTTTTTCTTCTGCGGGTGTCAGGAAAAAAACCGCATCCATCATCACAGATTGACAATTCAGGCAGCGATAGTAGTCCTTATTCCTGAAGGTAGCATAATATTTTGTTACAGCGCCGCATAGAGAGCAGCTAATTGTTTTTGACATATGCTTACCTTTCCATGAACGAAATACCTCTGCATTAATGAATTAATACTTATTGTAAAGCGGCCCCCGCACAAATGTCCGGTGGGCCGCTCATTAATGGCACTTTGTGTAAGACAGATCTGGTTATTCCTTCCAGGCTACAATTCGTGCCCAGCATGAAGCAAGTTCCATACCCTTTTGCAGGAAGCAGCCAACAAAGTAGCGACCTCCGGGCAGGTTGTTCATTGCATTGCCAAGGTTTTCGGCATGGACAATGCCCAATGGGAAGAGGTTAAGGTGCATATCCTGGTAGAACTTATCCAGTGGATACATTTCGTCCCAATCTTTGCCATATTTTTCAACGAGCTTGCGGTTAGCTTCATCGAAAGTCTTCGGGTGGAAGAGACGCTGGATGGTGTTCATTGGATGCTCCATGGCAACACAGTCAATACCAAGCCACTTAATTTTCTTTTCCACGCACCAGGCAGAAAAATCAGGAGACGGACCCGGGTGCCGGATCATGTAGCGGAATTCATCTGAATCCTCGCTGGCCCAGCCATATTTTCCATAACCGGTTTTGATCAGCAGGATGTCGCCTTCTTTAACATCAACAACCGATTCGATCATCTCCGGGCTGTAGACGCTGGTGTCGCTGACCATTTCTGAAATGTCAGCAATGGCGCCTGGGCCGACCCAGAAGTCAAATGGAGTCTGGCCAATTGTGCGCCCGGCAGCATGGAAATGAGGCTCGCCATCCATATGCGTCGCAATATGGAAGCTACACTTACAGTGTGCGTTGTTTCGGCCAAGGCCAAAATACTGGCCGCCGACCCGTTTTGTGTAATTGGCAATCAGCGGAATATAGTTAGCCCACTGCGGTGTTTGCACACTGAAAGGAACCGAAAGGTCATATACCTTGGAAGCTTTCATCTGGGCAAAGAAGTCATCTTCACTCATCCCGTCAGGGGCCTGTATTGCAGCAACTCTCGACCAGGCCGACTCAACTTCACAGAAGGGCAGCGCTCCGATAAAGATCCAGGCGCGCTGGTTATTAAGTTCGTTAAGTTGGCCACCCAGCGACTCAGCTAAGAGCAGTCCCGCTTTTGGCATGGTGCTGTGCGTTAACTTGTAGTATTCTTCAACGGGAAACATTTCATTCCAGGTTTTGCCATGTGTTTCTTTCAACTTGGCTTCAGCTTTGTCAAACTCGCGGGCATGCATGTAGCGAATACTGGTATTCATGGGGTGCTCAGCACAACCGCAGTCAACACCGATCACCTTAATCTTTTTCTTCAATGCCCACTCGAAAAATCCGGGTGCCGGGCCCGGGTGCCTTACCAGGTAAGAGAATTCTTTACTATCGATACCACCCTGGGCTTTGGGGTTTTGAACATCCGGCTGATCGTAGGTATACTTGTGATAGCCGGTGTTGATAATCAGAATATCGCCCTCTTTGACCTTGACACGCTTCTCAATCATTTCCGGCGTGTAGAGACTGTAGTCAGATACTTCATCAGAAATATCTACCACTACACCTTCTCCGCTGATATCTTCGAGAGGTATATCGGCAATTGAACGTAATCCGGAATGGAAAGCTCTCGGACCGACTAAATGGGTGCCCGTATTGTTCGACCATTCAATAAGTTGGCCGTTAGCGCCCTGGCCTCCGTGATACGAGCCGGTTACCCGCTTAAAAAAGTGAACCTGCAGCGGCATTTCACCAGGCCATGGCGGGGTAAAGATGCTCATCTTTTGGGTCAGATCATACCACTTCGCACTACTGAGCAGATCAATCGTGTTTTTACTCATGGCAGCCTCCTGTTAAATTAATAACGATTCTAATCTATGCAAATTATAGCAATTACAGCACTGTAATGTCAAACCTCATCCATTCAATATTGATTAAATTCCGCCTCTGGCCCTATTTTCCTTTAGGTTTATATAATAAACCAGCAGGGTATCTTTTGTAACAATAGCACAGTTAAAAGACAAGCGGTCACCAGGCATGATTCCGGCAACCGCTTCCTTATCTTATATCTAACCCTAAGATCATTATTTACCCAAGGTTTTCAATATATTTATTTAACTCAGCTTCAGTCTTTGCATCAAGTTCGGGTGACTGGTAATCCTGCAGCACTGCTTTACAGTACTCGTGCGCCCTTTGCGCGGTATCGGTCAGTTCAGTTGCACCGGCATAGTTCTGACGGGAACTGATGATCGGAATACGTGTATCTTTCATGTGTTTGAAAGTATGCTCGTCGGATATAAAGTTACCGCCACTGCCGATATTAAGAATTGTATCAACAGCAAGTGTATCTTCATTAACCGGGAAACCTGAGGCATAGTTCCTGACCATACCAAGCATTTCATCGTCGATAATGAATTTTTCAAAGGACATGGTCATGTAGTTTTCCAGCAAGCCGACCGAATGGAGAATGAAATTAAGTCCGCTAAGCACACTGTTCATCATTACCATCATTGATTCAAAACCACTCTGAGAATCTATGATGATTGCATCAGTCAGCGCACCACCACCACGGGATGGCAACCCGTAAAAACGGGCCAGTTGAGCGATGACGGAAAACATCTTTACCGACTCCGGGCTGCCAATAGCAAGGTTGCCGGTTCGCAGATCTACAATACTTGAAGCAGAACCGAAAACCACAGGAGTGCCGGGGTTAATCAGTTGTGCTAAAACCACACCGGAGAGAACTTCGGCCGTCTGCTGGACCAGTGAACCGGCCAGGGTCACCGCGGAAGTGGTTCCGGTCATCGCCAGGGCTGCGATAATCACCGGTTGATTGTTGCGGGCATAGACCATCAAGGCATCGAGCATACGCGGGTCAAACTCGAGCGGACTGTTAGTGTTGATGAGGGATATAAGCGCCGGGTTCTTACGGACCCTGTCGATACCGCCAAAGATAATTGAGGCCATGTCAACAGTTTCCTGCGCTTTCTTTCCGCCCATCGCACTGCCCATCAGACACTTATCAGTATGTTTAACAGCCGCCTGGAACATCAGGGCATGCCTCAGGTGGTCGGTGATGTCGTTCGGTTCCACCAGCACACCGCCAACTACATCTATGTTTTCACTGTTACCGGCTAATTTTGTAAAGGCAATATAGTCTTCATAGGTAGCATTTCTTCTGGTGTTTTGGCTATAGTCCATTACGTAAGGTGATCCGTAACCGGGAGCATGCACGGTATTTTCTCCGCCAATCACTACGCTTTTTTCAGGGTTCCTGGCGTGCAGGGTAAACTCTGAGGGTGCCCGGCCAACTTGTTCCATTACCATTTCAGGTGAAAAGAACACTTTTTCGCCCTCAACCCTGGCGCCTCCCTTACTTAGAATTTCCCTGGCTTCCTGTGAATAGAATTCGATACCGTTCTTTTCCAAAACTTTCAGGACTGCTTTGTGGATCTGCTCTAATTCAGCTTCTCCCAGGTAATCTAAAGCTTTGATTTTGCGGTTAATCATAATTTACCACCCTTCCTTAACACTCAACTTTAAATCAGCTTATCGGCTCTTGAGGCTTTTAAGTAATTCATGGCGTAAGGATCCAGGTTGAGAATAACTTCTACTGCTTTAACCAGGCTCATTTTTTTCTTGTCAAGCGGATCAACAATAGCTGAATCCATTCCGCGACCCATGGCCAGGACGATAAAGGCCTGGTTTAAAAGGGCACGGTGGGGTAAACCAAACGAAATATTGCTGAGGCCGCTGGTGATATGGCACCCGGAACCGAGTGCGGAAATACGCCCGATGGCATCAAGAGCCTGCGGTCCGTATTCGCCGTTGACACTGACCGGTTTAATCAGGGGGTCAAGAAATACCTTGGTCAAATCCACGCCGTCTTTGTCAAGATCGGCCAGCAGGCGCTTGGCAACTTCGAGACGATCATCGGCTGTTTCAGGCATACCTTCATCGCTCATACATAGTGCAACAACCTGTGAACCAGATTCTTTAACCAGGGGTACCAGCTGGTTGTAGCGCTCTTTTTCGGCGCTAATCGAGTTAATCATCGGCACTCCCTTATGCACTTTAAGCGCGGCTTCCAAAGCTTTTGGGTCGGGGCTGTCAAGCGCCAGTGGGTTAGTAACCACTTCCTGCACTTTTTCAACCAGCCAGACAAGGTGTTTTGCTTCATCGTGGACATAGGCACCGGCATTGACATCAATAAAGTTTGCTCCGGCTTCTTCCTGCCTGAGGGCAAGATCCTGAATATACTTCACATCCTGCTCATCAATTGCTTTTTTAATCGCCTTGCGGGTTGAGTTAATCAATTCACCAATTATTATCATTTTCGTGCTTACCGGGCTAAAAACCCGGTAACTAAACCTCCTCGCTTAAATTGTCTTGGCATTTTACAGCCTGTTCTTGATATTAACACCGGAACGTCAACTGATCAATCCGGTTTTTGCTTCAGGGCAGTTAATTGCTACATTTTTGATCAGTCGCTCCACGGGCGGCCAACTGCAGATACTTCGATGGTGCTTTCAATAAACAGCTTTTGTTCTAGATTATCATCTTCAGCTGAAGAAGTGAGTTTACTGTAGCGATCGTGTCTCTCAACCAGGGTTTCGATATTCGACGCCCCGGCTTCAACAGCCTGCTCATAAACATACCTCTGACCTTCCTTACAGGCAAACTCAATGGCCTCATCAAAAATCATGAAAAACTCGCGCTGAATAGGAGTATGCACCAAAAAACCTCCCCCTTCGCCCGGTTTAACAAGAATGGATACTCTCTCAACCGCTTTACCACTTACTGTTCCAACCGCATTGGCAACTTCGGCATGCTGGGGCAGATAAAGTTCTGTCTGCAGTCGATCAGCGAGATCCGGAAAGTAAGCATCAACCGGAGCGCCAACCGCTACCATCGGTCGCTTCAGATTTGCAGACAGCTGAACCTGAAGGTTTGCGTTTTTGCTGCTCCTGTCAAGAGCTCTTTTTAACATATAGATGCTGCCTTTTTCATCAGCTATGGAAAACTTAGCACCTTCTTCTGCGAAAAGCCGATCCAGCGTTAACAGAGCAAGTTTGTAAATAATCTCTTCCATAACAGTATCGAGAAATACTTCTACTGTCACACCGTAGCGCCTGGCCAGCATTGCCGCTCCCAAAGCCGCAGAGTCGCGATTCCAAAGGTTTAACTTTCCATTAACGTGTAGAATATCGGTCGGTGTCAGTGAAGCCCGGTGGACAGAGGCAACATTGACCAGACGCTGCCACGACAGCAGATCTGTCTCTTTTTTCAACTTTCGGCTGATATAATGCAGCGTATGCGGTCCATTTTGGATTAGTTCAATAATTTGCTGCTCCGTCTGAGTCAGCTTAATATTCAGTGGTGGCCTGATAAAATTCAAAATTGTTGTTGGCTGAGTATCCATTGAGGTGTAATCAACAGGCTCTATAGAAGCAAGTTCGTCAACAAGGTAAGGATGCTGTGAAGCTATCCATGAAAGCGGAAACACTCTCTGTGGTCCGATAAATAGTTCGGCATTCTTTGAAACCTGAATTAAGCTGTCGCCACCTAAACCAATTGTAGTTATCTGGGCTGCTTTAACCCTGGTTAGCCATCCGCCTACTTGGGCGCCTTCTCTGTTCAGGGAAGGGCGTCCATCCCTTAGCACGGCAACATCGGTTGTGGTGCCTCCCATATCGATTACAATGCCATCCTGCACCCCGGTCAGGGTCAGGGCGCCGATAATGCTGGCCGCCGGTCCGGAAAGGATAGTTTCTATCGGTTTTTCACGTGCCTTGTTCTCACTAATCAGGCTGCCATCGCCACGAACCACCATCAGCGGAGCTTCGATCTTCAATCGCTCCATCCCTTGTTTGACCGAGTTCATAAGATCAGTAATCAGCGGCATCAGGCGGGCATTGAGAATTGCGGTAACGGTTCGCTCGTGCATTCCCAGTTCAGTGCTTAGCTGGTGAGCTGTTACAACCGGATAACCGGTCAACCTGCGAATCAGCTCGGAAACTTCCATTTCCTGAACCGGGTTACGAATGCTCAGATAGCCTGATACAGCAAAGGCGTCAACCTGGTCTTTCATCCCCAGTATCGCTGTTTCAGCGGCCTGGAGGTCAATTTCTTCAGTAATCCGGCCCTTTATATTGCATCCGCCGGCAATGACAGAAAAATAGGGGGTGGGCAGGCCCTGATGCGGATCGAAACCGATCTGAATCAAACCTACCTCAGCCCCCTGACCTTCGACAATAGCGTTGGTGGCAAGGGTTGTTGAAAGGGAAACCATTTTAATCTGGCCCACTTCTACGTCCTGGCCGCTCTTCTCCCTGAGCGCTTTCATCAGGTTGTCAAGACAGCGGTTTATGGCAAGTGTTAAATCATGTCTGGTTGTTTCTACTTTTGTGGTAACTACTACCGTTTTGCTATCGAGATCAAAAATAACCCCATCGGTAAAAGTTCCACCTGTATCGATGCCTAGCGCTAAGTTTGCCATATTATATCCCCACCAATTTTTAAGTTACTACTTATTGAGTTTCGATTCTGCTTTGGCAATGATATCGCTGATCTTCTCCTGAACGCCCTTAGGCAGAGGCTCAGGCTCGTAATTTTCAAGAATATCGATAACTTTTTCGTTCGCTTTATCAAATAGTGTTTTGCTGCCCTGGGCAACCCAATTTTCGTAGACTTGCCGTTCAAAAAGTTCAGGATACCAGGTTTCATTTCTGAAGTGTTTCATGGTGTGCTCTTCGCCGAGGAAGTGACCGCCAGGGCCGACCTGATCAATAACATCAAGGGCCAGGGTCTCTTCACTGACTTCAATTCCGTTAACGATTTTACGGGCTATGCCGATCAGATCGTTGCAGATGGTCAGGTATTCCAGCGAAGCGGTATTGCCATGCTCAATATAACCAACGTCGTGGTTAAGGTTTGCTCCGCCCTGTGCGGTCAGCAGAATTGACATTGCGCCTTCAATTAAAGCCTGTTCATCAACTACCTTGGAGTCGGTACACCCACAGGTGCCAAACATGGGCAGATCGAGGTAATGGTGGACATCAGCCAGTGCTGCCATCATCAGGTCAAACTCAGGCGCACCGTAGGAAAAGATAGTGGTCTGCATATCCATAACGGTGAAGACGCCACCCATGATGAAAGGGCTGCCTTCTGCGGTAACCTGGTTTAAAACCAGGCCGCTTAGGCTTTCTGCCAACCCGTTAGCCATTGCCCCGGCCAGGGTTGCCGGAACTGTACCACCGGCCATGATGCAGGGAGTGTAAACAACGGGCAAACCTTTTTTAGCTGCCAGCATCAGCTTGCGGGCCGAGTCGTTGGGGTGCTGCAGGGGTGAAATAGGTTCGGCGTAAAGGGTCAGGAAGGGATTATTCCTCAGCTCTGCCTCACCACCGGCAATTATTTCACACATCTGGATAATGTCTGAATAACCAGGTTCATCGATAGCGGTAATGACAATCGGCTTCGATGTATTTAGAACCATTGACTGGAACTGGTAACGGTCATAGACCAACTGGTGAACATCCTGCACGATACCTAAAGACATAACGAAATCGAGGTTAGGCAGGGCATCAATGACCTTGGTTGCCATCTGTACTGTCTTGCGGCTTGCCTTGATTCGGTTTCCCGTGTAGGGATCGATGAAGTTCGGGGTATCAGAGCCTGTTCCGAAATAAGCGTTTCCACCTTCCATCTCCATGACCCGTTTACCGGTCCTGCTGTCGCAAAGCGATACTTTGCGTGGTACAGAATTCAGCGCTTTTTCAACAAGCTTGAAAGGAATGCGCACCCGGTTACCATCAACCAGGCAGCCTGCTTTTTTCATTCTGTCTACCGCTTCATCATCTAAATATGTAACCCCGGTTCTTTCCAGGACTTCCATTGCCGCAGCAATCAACCGCCGGCACTGGTCATCGGAGAGAACCTGCAGGGAGACTGATTCTTGCGTTTGATAGTTGCTTTTCATTTTCCCAAACTCTCCTTTCTCCACTCCATTTAAGATCGGTTCTGATTAACCGGCCAGTTTCTGGGCCAGGTCTTTAGCTGATGCAGCGTCCGGTGCCCAGCCATCGGCGCCAATTTCGTCGGCAAAGTCCTGGGTAACAGGCGCTCCGCCAACAATTACCTTAACAGAGTCTCTTAAGCCTTCTTCTTTTAATACTTCAATGGTGTCTTTCATGGCCAGCATGGTGGTGGTTAAGAGAGCGCTTAAGCCTACTACCTGCGGCTTGTGCTCGCGCACTGCAGCAGCAAATTTCTCAGGGGTAACGTCTACCCCTAAGTCTACTACTTCCATGCCGCCTGATTCCATCATCATGCCAACCAGGTTTTTACCAATGTCGTGCAGGTCGCCGGCTACGGTGCCTACAATAACTTTGCCGGTCGAGGATGATTCGCCTTCCAGCAGCAGCGGCTTAACGATGTTCATGCCGGCGTGCATCGCCTTGGCGGCCATCATTACCTC
>CAYWDA010000044.1:0-3084 GCA_964456945.1 uncultured Syntrophomonadaceae bacterium | reverse complement strand
CGAGACGAAGGAAGGTATAATAGCAGGGAGCCTATAAAAATTAATCCCATAAATCCAACCGCCATAGCCCTGGCTGGATTTATGGGTTTTGGCCTGTTTACCAAGTTGAATCATCTCCGTAGGGAAATATTTAATCATGAAAACAGGCTGCAGTTATTAAAAGTCAGTTGTTTTCCCTGGCCAGTTCCACCAGGCGGGTGAAAGCAGCCTTATCGTTCACAGCCAGGTCAGCAAGAACTTTGCGGTTAATCTGAACATCTGCCTTTTTCAAACCGTTAATAAAACGGCTGTAGGACATTCCATCAATACGGGCAGCGGCATTAATCCGGGCAATCCACAGTTTGCGGAAATCTCTTTTTACCTGCCTGCGGTCGCGGTAAGCATACATAAGCGATTTCATTACCTGCTGGTTGGCTACCCTAAAGAGCTTACTCTTCGCTCCGTAATAACCTTTGGCCAACTTTAATATCTTTTTACGCCTTTTTCTGGCGACAGTACCTCTCTTGATGCGAGGCATATTCAATCATCCTCCTAATTGCTTCTATAATCAATGCAAATTATTTCTTCACGCTGGTAAAAAATAACTTCTTTAGGGTATAAGCAGTTTTACCCGCTTCATGTCAGCAGCTTTTACCAGTGTCGACTTACGCAGTCTGCGTATACGACTGGGGCTCTTTTTACCAGTAAGGTGACTGGCAAAAGCCCTGTAACGTTTAATCTTGCCGCTGCCGGTTTTCTTAAAACGTTTCGCAGCACCGCGATGGGTTTTCATTTTAGGCATTAGAATAATAACCTCTTTCTACTATGATTTGGGCGTTAAAATCATGATCATGTTACGCCCTTCCTGTTTAGCAGGTTTCTCCACAACGCTGTAATCTGCCAGATCTTTAGCCAACTGCTGGCAGAGACGTAGGGCAATCTCGGGATGGGTAATTTCCCGACCCCGGAACATTACCGTTACCTTAATCTTGTCACCGTTCTCTAAAAATTTCTGAGCCCTCTTTGCCTTAACATCAAAATCATGCTTATCAATATTGGGGCGCAGCTTAATCTCTTTAACCGTTGTAAGCTTCTGATTCTTTCGCGCTTCACGATCCCTTTTACTCTGCTCATACTTATGCTTGCCATAGTCCATCAGGCGGCATACCGGCGGACGTGCGCTGGGCGCAACATTAACCAGATCCACCTTCTTTTCCTGGGCCAGCTGCAAGGCATCTTCAGTCTTCATAACACCAAGTTGAGTGCCGTCTGCATCGATCACTAACACTTCCCGGGCATTAATTTGTTCATTCACGAACAAATTTTTACTAATCTCCTTTCACCTCCTGAAAATAAATAAGAGCAAGTGGATTCCACCTGCTCTGCATATCCGTAAATTCTATGGATAAACCCTGGTAGCTGATAATTCACCTCAGGGTGAGAAGCGGTGGCTTCTACTTTTAAACCGTTATTTAACATAATTGAATATATCAGATAAATAAGCTTAGGTCAAATGGTTTTTTCAGCAATCTCCTTATTTAACCTTGTAACCAGGTTCGCCAGATCATCTGCGCCAAGGTCGCCGTGATCACGGTGGCGAACAGCCACCTGGCCGCTCTCAACTTCACGATCACCGACAACCAGCATGTAAGGAACCTTTTTTAGCTGTGCTTCCCTGATTTTGTAGCCCACCTTTTCACTGCGTTGGTCTATAGTCACCCGGAAACCGCTCTTTTTAAGCTGGTCATAAAGTCCGGCGGCGTATTCATGGCTCCGCTCGGTTACCGGAATGACTGTTACCTGCACGGGAGCCAGCCATACAGGAAAAGCTCCTCCGTAATGCTCAATCAACAGCGCCATTAGTCGTTCCATAGAACCATATACTACACGGTGAATAACTACCGGTTGATGCTTTTCACCATCTTCCCCGACATAAGTCAGGTCAAACTTCTCCGGCATCTGAAAATCAAGCTGTATAGTACCACACTGCCAACTGCGGCCAAGGCAATCCTGCAGATGAAAATCTATTTTCGGGCCATAAAAAGCACCGTCGCCTTCATTTATACGGTAATCAACACCCTTGTTACGCAAGACGTCTTCAAGAATATTTGTCGCTTTATCCC
Organism: uncultured Syntrophomonadaceae bacterium; assembly: GCA_964456945.1. Classification (GTDB taxonomy): domain Bacteria; phylum Bacillota; class Dethiobacteria; order DTU022; family DTU022; genus CAYWDA01. The sequence goes on along the minus strand of CAYWDA010000044.1, from coordinate 982 downwards.
ACATCTCAAGGGCACCCATCGCCTTTTCCGGCCTGGTACTCAGCTCTACCCGGTAATCAAAGCCGAAAACAGTGTAAAAAAGATCCATCAGGTCAATGACACCGGCCACCTCTGCTTCAACCTGCTCAGGAAGCATAAAGATATGAGCATCATCCTGGGTAAAGCTGCGTACGCGCATCAACCCGTGCAAGGTGCCTGAAAGCTCATGACGGTGAACAATACCCATTTCAGCGATGCGGCGAGGTAGATCTCGATAACTATGCATCTTTGAACGGTAAACAAGCATCGCTCCTGGACAGTTCATCGGCTTTACAGCAAAGTCCTGTTCATCTATCTTCGTAAAGTACATGTTATTTTGATAGTGATCCCAGTGCCCTGATTGTTCCCATAAGCTGCGGTTAAGGATGAGTGGTGTTTTGATCTCTTCGTAACCGGCCAGGCGATGCTCGCGACGCCAGAAATCGGTCAGTTCCTGCCAGACCACCATGCCGTTATTGTGGAGGAAAGGAAAACCTGGCCCTTCATCATGAAGACTGAACAGCTCAAGCTCACGACCCAGTTTACGGTGATCACGTTTTTTTGCTTCTTCTATCATCTGCAGATAGTGCTCGAGGCGCTCTTTATTTGGAAATGCAGTACCGTATATACGCTGCAGCATGGTATTGTGTTCATCGCCGCGCCAGTATGCGCCAGCCAGACTGGTTAACTTAAAAGCCTTAACCATCCCGGTATTCGACAAATGCGGTCCGGCGCACAAATCAATAAAGTCATCCTGTTCATAGCAGCTGATTACAACGTCTTCAGGCAGATCATTGATTAATTCCACCTTATAGGTCTCACCCTGTTCAGTAAACAGGGCAATAGCTTCTTCCCTGCTCATTTCACGCCGTCGGATAGGTTTCCGCTCTTTTATTATCTTCTTCATTTCTTTCTCGATAGCCGGCAGGTCATCAGCTGAAATCGGCTGTTCAAATTCAATGTC
>CAYWDA010000043.1:0-3533 GCA_964456945.1 uncultured Syntrophomonadaceae bacterium | reverse complement strand
CTCTGGATCATCATGCAAATTGCCTATGCTTTTTACGAAATACCAGGCGTAGCCTGGTGGGCGCACATCGGCGGCTTCGTGCTCGGCCTTGTCGTCATCCTTTTCATGCGCCCCAAACGCAACTACCGCGCCGACCCCTACTGGGAATGCCTGCGCGACTACTGCTAACCTCATTGTCAAGGGGACGGGGTTGTTGACAATGTTTTGCCGGCTGTTTTTCCTCTTTCTGGTTTATAACGCCGGTCAATGTATTAGGAACAACATCAAAAGTGTCAACAACCCCGTCCCCTTGACAAGAAACTAAGGAGGCTCTTATTCTATGGAAAATATTTCGCAGCTGTTCTGGGTCTTTATAATCCTCTCGGCGCTTTCGCCCTACCTGCAGCAGCAGATCTTGCGTTCCGCCCGCACCCGCAAAATGGCTGAGCTTGAGCGCAAACGCGGCAGCCGGGTGATCACCTTAATCCATCGCCAGGAAGCGGTCAACCTGCTGGGTATTCCGCTGACTCGTTTTATTAATATCGAAGATTCCGAGCAGGTGCTCACCGCTATCCGTCTGACCTGTGATGAGTGTCCTATCGATTTGATCATCCACACCCCCGGTGGCCTGGTTCTTGCCTCAGAGCAGATCGCTGAAGCTCTATTGCGCCACCCCGGTAAAGTTACCGTTTTTGTGCCCCATTATGCCATGTCTGGTGGCGCCTTAATTGCCATGGCTGCCGATGAACTGGTCATGGATCACAACGCTGTTCTCGGCCCGCTCGATCCCCAATTGGGTCAATATCCGGCCGCCTCGCTGATCAAGGTACTCGAAACAAAACCGATCGCCGAGATTGACGATCAAACGATTATCCTCGCCGACGTCGCCGCCAAAGCCCTGCGTCAGGTTAAAATCACTGTTCAGAACCTGTTAACCAAACATATGGATGAAGAAAAAGCCGAGAAAACCGCCGACCTGCTTACCCAGGGCACATGGACCCATGATTACCCAATCGACGTAGCCCAGATCGCCGCATTGGGCCTTAATGTCAGCACCACCATGCCCGAAGAAATATATGCCCTGATGAGTATGTACCCGCAGCCGCGCACCGCCCGGCCAAGTGTCGAGTACAGCCCCGGCCCGGTCTATCCCGTAAACCCGAAAGAGAAGTAGAACAGCAATTACGCGGAAAAAGAAGAAGGGAGCTATCAATAATTTCTCTTAAAAGATATATCTACGCCATGAATGCCTATCGAAACCAAAACACTAAAAACCGCCCTCAACCGACCGGTGAAAGACCGACCGCCGGGCGCTTTATTAACCGTGCCAACCGTCCGCTTGACGCATATATTGCCGAACCTGAATCCGCAGGCTTCATCCTCAGCGAAGAGATCCACGGCCGCATTAACGATTTGCAAAAATTATTGACCGACACCAAAATCTCGCTTGACCTGGTTAAGGTTGCCGAAGAAGCTTTAGCCAAGATCGAATCAATCCTCTTCCAGATGCGCGACCTCTCAACCCGGGCTGCCGCAGAAAATATCACCAGCGCCGAACGCTCGGATATCCAGAAAGAAATCAATCATCACATCTCCTCAATCGATCACATCGCCACCACCGCAGAAGCAGAAGCCGCCACCATCATTAAAACCTCTACAACCACCCTTCACTAAACCATACGGGCCACAGGAACGGGGTTTTTATGTCAGCAAATTCTTTTTGCAGTATCAAAATTCGCGCCAAATACAGCCTGCGATTTAGAAAATCCTTGCCCGAACCCTCTATTGTCAGATCACTTAATTTATTTTATCCTGGCAGGTTTTAAGCTATATTTATAGAATTAATTACTGTGGTTGTGAAATGAACAAATTATTATAGGAGGCACTTACGTGACAAACAACGCAGACGACAAATTCGAACTACTCTTAACCGGCCAAAAAAAGTTGGAAACGCAATATGATCAGCTTTCAACGCAACATGATCACCTGTCAACAAAGGTAGATGGCCTGTCGATAAAGGTAGATGGCCTGTCGACTCGAGTAGATGGTCTTTCAACAACGGTAGATGGCCTGTCGACTCGAGTAGATGGTCTTTCAACAACGGTAGGTAGTCTGTCAACTCGAGTAGATGACCTGTCAACAAAGGTAGATGACTTGTCAACGAGAGTAGATGACCTGTCAATAAAGGTAGATGACCTGTCAACGAAAGTAGATCACCTCACAACTGATGTAGACAAGCTGAAGACCGACGTAGCCGTGCTCAAGACCGATGTAGCTGAGCTCAAAGAAGGTCAGAACCGAACAGAACGTTTTCTGCTCAACCTGGAAAACCTTATTGTTCCAAAAATTAACGCCATGTATGAAAGCGCAATTCGGTTTGATAAACATGCTGAAGAAGCTCAGGAAACTAAGCGTATCCATACCGAAAAACTTGAAAACCATGAACTCAGAATCATCAGGCTCGAGCACGAAGCGAGCCAATAAACTTACTCCACAACATGACAATAATAGAGCTGATTCCCTTATCGGGTATTTAATATATTTGCGATCACGCAACCAAAACTGCCTTATAAAGGGACACCTTCAGGCCTTCGGTCATGGCTGATTAGGATTCATAAACCTTGACACTAAGCTATGTAACTAAGCCAGGTGCGGAAAAACCGCACGCCGGCTTTAATGTGGCGGGCGCTAAAGATAGGGCAAGGTAAGGATATTGAGGCACTGCCAACTATAAAGGGACAGTAAACTGACTAGGCTTTCCTAAACTATTATGATAGTTATCAACCCGACTGTCCCCAGTCAATCAAAGTGCGGCCCAAGTATCGGGGTCTAACCGCTCTCCGGTTATTTCTTCAATTTCTCGGATCATCATTCTCAGCTGTGGTATTGAGTATTCTTCATTAGAGGGAACAGCCAACCGGTGCTGCCCGAAGAGCATAAATTGGTGTCGTGTGCCTGAAAAAGGGCCTTCAAAGCCCAGGTTTCTAATCTTCCTAATAAAATCACGCCTTTTACAGGGGTTCCAGTGGCTCATGCCTTGGCTCCCTGTTCAGATCAATTGTGCCAATTACGGGGATCTGGTGACCAAACCTCAACCCGATAAAAAGCCAGTCTTCCAGAGTTGAACGCAATTCTTCCTCACAGCGGCGCAGTGTGTTTGCAAAGGCGACAACACCGGGGCAATCGGGTATACGGCCGCTGTAAGTTCCGTCTTCCAGTTTGTCATAAACAGCATTATTCATGGCCAGGTTAATGTAATCGCTTAAAACATACATCACAGCCATTGCCGACTCTCCTTCCGGTTTATCTCTAAAAATCAGTTTCCTTCCTGATTATATCACATTGCCTTAAAATCATTGAGACAGTTTCCCCCATGACACAGTACTACCTGATGCTTGGCATAATGGCTGCGATAATGAGAATTATCATCAACTTTGTTACCTTAATAAAAATATTTGTGTGCAAGCATAGCTATTGCTATTTATTCCCATCTTCCGCCCTCAGAGGCATTTTATGTGGCAATTTCGTCCTACGCCAGGCAGGATTTCAGCCCT
>CAYWDA010000042.1:0-9777 GCA_964456945.1 uncultured Syntrophomonadaceae bacterium | reverse complement strand
GCAATATACACACGGGTATGGGGTTACGATGAGCCCGGTTAACGAGGTAACCCCGGAGGGGCTGCCTCGCTATTTTCTGGGTGATATTCCGCCGGTAGGTGATATAGATGTAGACAACCCGGCAATCTATTTTGGAGAATTGACCGATGATTACGTGATCATCAATACCACAACACCTGAGTTTCACTATGCTACAGCCGGTGACGAAAATGAATTTACATTTTATGATGGGGATGCCGGAATTCCCCTGCACTCAATCCTGCGCAGGGCTTTACTGGCGCTGAAATTCGGTGAATACCGCATATTGATTTCAAATGAGTTGAGTAACGAGAGCCGAATCCTTTTTGACCGTAACATTCATGATCGGGTCAGTAAGATTGCGCCATTCCTACGTTACGATTCGGACCCCTATATTGTTGTAAACGACGGTCGTTTATTCTGGATACAGGATGCTTACACGGTTGCCAGCAGTTATCCCTATTCTGCGCCCTACGGCAACATTAACTATATCCGCAACTCGGTCAAGGTAGTTATTGATGCCTATAATGGCAGCGTTGAATACTACATTGCAGACCCTGAGGACCCGCTTGTTCAAACATACAGCGGTATATTTCCCGATCTGTTTAGTCCGATGGAAGAAATGCCTGAAGGTTTGATTGCCCACCTGCGATACCCGGAGGACTTATTTAACCTACAGGCTCAGATGCTAACTCTTTACCATATAACCGATCCAAATAAATTTTATACCCGGGAAGACCTCTGGGCCGTTCCGTTTGAGCAGTCTTTCGGGCAGGAACAGCTGATGGAACCGTACTATACTATCCTGCAGCTGCCAGATTATGAAGAGCCTGAATATGTATTAATTCTGCCCTTTACCCCATCTCAGCGTAATAACATGATCGCCTGGATGGTTGCCCGCTGTGATCAGCCAAATTACGGTGATGTTGAGATATTACTCTTTCCGAAAGAAAGAGTAATACTTGGTCCGAAGCAGATTGAAAACCGGATTGACCAGAGTACCGAGATATCCGAGCAGTTTACACTGTGGGGCCAGGCCGGTTCCCGTGTCATAAGGGGTAATTTGCTGGTATTGCCAGTCAACAACGCCCTGCTCTATGTCGAGCCGATATTTCTTGAGGCCGAAAGCGGCGGTTTGCCCGAACTGGCCAGGGTGATCGTCGTCTTCCAGGAAACCGTAGTAATGGAAGACACCCTTGAACGATCGCTAATTCGCATCTTTGGGGCTATTGATGCACTTCCGCCGGACATCGATATTGATGATCTGCCGGTAGAGCTTCCTGAAGACGAAGATACTGTCGCCGGTGATCGACCCGTTATTGATGATGCTATGCTGGTAGAACTTATCAGCCAGGCTCAAAGCGTTTATGAGGAAGCCCTGGAACGCCAGCAGGAAGGCGATTGGGCCGGATATGGAGAAAAAATTAAAGAGCTCGAGCAGATCTTAAATGATCTTGCCCGTCTCACACCATAAAAGGGGGCGGCCCAGTGGCCACTGAAGATTATATTATCTACACCGACGGGGCCTGCTCGGGAAATCCGGGCCCCGGGGGTTGGGCTGCAGTGATCATCAGCAGCGGTTCCGAAAGTGAGATTTCCGGCAGCGAAGAACTCACGACCAATCAGCGTATGGAACTGCAGGCTGCTATCGGGGCTTTGCGCCTGATTCCGCCTGGCAGTAAAGTCAGCTTATACAGCGATAGCGCTTACCTGGTCAACTGTTTCAAACAGAGCTGGATGGATCGCTGGCAAAGAAACGGCTGGCGAAATAGTAAAGGCAACCCGGTAGAAAACCAGGATCTTTGGCGACAGCTTTTTGAACTGGCTGAAGCAAACACCGTGGAGTGGATAAAAGTTAAAGGTCACAGCAATGATCAGCTTAACCAACGTTGCGATCAACTGGCCCGCGATGCCATTGGTGTAAAAACAGAGCTTAACTGCATCAGTATAGATAAAAGCGGGCCGAGGGCCCGTCGCATCGGTGTGCTTACCGGTGGCGGTGACTGTCCCGGCCTTAATGCGGTAATCAGGGCTGTTGTCAAGAGTGCAGACCATCTTTACGGTACTGAAGTTGTTGGTTTTATTAATGGGTTTAAGGGAATGGTTGAAAACGATGCCCGCCTGATAAACGATTTCGCCGTTTCCGGAATTCTTAACCGTGGTGGAACGATTCTTGGCACTTCTAATCGTGATAATCCATTTAACTACCAGTCCGGAGGAACTGACTACAACGAGACAGGTGAGGATCGTTCGGTTGATGCTATAGAAAACCTGGATAAGTGGGGAATAGAATGTCTCGTTGTAATCGGCGGGGACGGCAGTTTACTGCTGGCTCACCGCTTTAGTGAGATGGGTGTTCCCATAATCGGCATTCCGAAAACAATCGATAATGATCTGCCGGCTACCGATGTAACTTTCGGTTTCGATTCAGCAGTTACAACGGCTACCGAGGCCATAGATAAAATTCACACTACTGCTGAATCACACCACCGCATTATGGTTGTTGAAGTAATGGGGCGCAATGCCGGATGGATAGCTTTACAGGCTGGAATGGCCGGTGGCGGTGATATTATTCTTATCCCGGAATTACCTTTCACCTATGCATGTATAGCTGAAAAGATTGACGAGCGGAAGCGGCGCGGTAAAAAATTTAGTATTATCGTTGTTGCCGAAGGGGCTTACCCTGTCGGCAGTGAACCTATCTATCAGCAAAAAGGTGAAGTTCAGCGTCTTGGTGGAATTGGTCAGTTGATTTCCCGGGAAATTGAAAGCCTGACCGGTATGGAAAGCCGTGCTACTGTTCTCGGGCATCTGCAGCGGGGAGGCAGCCCTACTTCCTATGATCGGGTTCTTGCTACCCGTTTTGGAGTAAAGGCTGTAGAACTATTTCACGAAGGACAATACAATGAAATGGTTTGTTTGAGGGGCAATCATATCGATTCTGTTCCTCTCAAAGAAGCAGTTTCAGGCACTAAGCGGGTTGATCCGGGCAGTGAGCAAGTCCGTGCTGCTCTCGCTGTAGGCACTTCATTTGGCTGCCCATTCTAACGTGGGTATGAAAGACTGAAACGCTGAAAAAAAGCGACCTATAGCTGTGGTTTTATCGATACTATTACAAAGATCATCAAAGAACCGAAGAGCAACATCAGGAAACCGGCTGCCAGATCGACCCTGCTAAGGTGCAGGGTTTTCATTTTTGTGCGTCCTTTACCACCGGTATAACTGCGTGCCTCCATGGCAACGATCAACTCTTCAGCTCGCTTAAAAGCATTGATAAACAGTGGCAGAAATACTGGAAAAATCTTCTGCGTTTTCAGAATAAAATTGCCCTGATCAAAAGCTACACCACGAGCCATTTGCGCCTTTACAATCTTATCAAGTTCTTCAGCAAGAATCAGGACAAAGCGCAGGGCAATGATCATCGCCATTACCAGTTCCTGAGAGGGTATGCCGACAATGCGCAGTGGCTTAAGCAGGCTTTCAAGTCCGTCAGTGAGGCTGACCATTGATGTGGTCAGGGTTAGAATGGTGGTGATGGTAAAAAGAAATATTACCCGTAACGTAATTAAATTGCCCATATGCAGGCCTGCTTTTGTAGCGGAAAAAATCCACCAGGAAAATAATATTTCAGCTTCCGGGGTTGAGTAGAGAAAGAGCTGAAAAACCCACATCAGAATCAGCACCGGTAACATTGGTTTTAGACCGCAGAGAGCGTAGCTGACAGGGATGCTCGCGGTGATGATCACTGCGGCGGTAAATATAAAGAAAATAGCATAGGATTGGTAAGATTTAAGAAAAAGGAGCATCATGATAAGAGCTGATACCGCTAAAATCTTAGTTCGCGGATCGAGACGGTGAATAAAGGTATTGCCGGGCAAATAGACCCCAAGGGTGATATTTCTGGTTAGTTCCACCGGCTACTTCACCCGCCCTTCCTGCAGTGCGGCGGCAAGTGATGCCAGCGCTTCAGTGGGGTTAAGCAGGGCAGTGGGTAGTTTATAGCCGCACTGTCGCAGTTTTTCAGCGATATTCATTATCTCCGGCAGTTCAAGCCCTATCTCCTGTAACTGCCTGCTCTGTGAAAACACACTTCTGGTATCGCCATCTAAAGCAATTGTGCCATTATCAAGCACAATAATTCGCTCGGCAAGTTCCGCAACCTCATCCATGCTGTTTGAAATAAATATAATAGTGATCTGTTGTTCCTGATGCAGCTTTTTAACAACGGTCAAAATTTCTTCCCGCCCTCGCGGGTCAAGCCCTGCTGTTATGTCGTCTAAAATAAGAATCTGTGGCCGGCAGGCTAAAACACCGGCAATTGCTGCCCGTCTTTTTTGACCGCCGCTGAGGGCAAAAATATCCCTCTTGTAAAAGGTGTCAAAATTAAGGCCAACCTGCGCCATAACTTCATGCACTATGCTATCAATCTCTGACGCGCCCAGCTTTTGGTTTTTAGGGCCAAAAGAAATGTCTTCGCCAACAGTCGGGGCAAATAGCTGATAGTCAGGGTTCTGGAAAACATAGCCCACATTGTGACGTAAGCTGACCAGGTTAGCTTTTTTGTCTGCTGTATCGCAATTATTAACAGTTACTTTACCGGTCTGGGGGAGCAAAAGGGCGTTAAAATGTTGGGCCAGGGTTGTTTTCCCTGATTGAGTCGGGCCGATAATCCCGACGAATTCACCATCATTAACCTGAAGGTCAATATTGTGCAACACCTTTTTTTCGAAGGGGGTACCTTTTTTATAACTGTAACAGAGGTTGTTTACTATAATCGACATAGGCAGTTGACAAACTCCTCTGTCTGAATTATATCAGATGGCAGTTTAAAACCTTTTTCACGCAGTCCGGATGCCAGGCGATAGGCGATCGGAAAATCTAGGCCGAGGCTGATGATCTCATCACCAAGGCAAAACACCTCACGCGGCGTGCCCTGTAGTTTAATCTCGCCTTTGTCCATTACAACCATTCTGTCGCATTCTACTGCTTCATCCATAAAATGAGTCAGGAGCACAATGGTTATATTCTCTTCGCGATTGAGGCGCAGAACGCTTTCCATTACCTCACGTTTGCCACGTGGATCAAGATGGGCTGTCGGTTCGTCAAGGACAATACAGCGTGGCTTCATTGCCAGCACTCCGGCGATAGCGACTAGCTGTTTCTGGCCTTCAGAGAGCCGGTTGGGTGATGCATAGCGCAAGTTGTAAATATTTAAAGTCTCAAGAGCCCAGTTCACTCTTTCTCGAATTACACCCTGGGGCAGGCCCAGGTTTTCCGGTCCAAAAGCAATATCTTCCTCTACAACGCTGCTGACCAACTGGTTGTCCGGGTTTTGAAAAACCATGCCGACCATTCTGCGAATCATGGGGATGTCCGATTTGTTAGCGACTGAAAGTCCACCAACCAGAACTTCTCCGCTAAGGGGAGCGAGTAATCCGTTAAAATGTCTGGCCAGCGTTGATTTGCCGGAACCATTTTGACCGGTAATTGCCAGAACTTCGCCCTCCATAACCTGCATATTAATACCGGCTAAGGCTTTAACTTCATTGCTGCTGCCAGCCTTGTAACTATAAGTCAGGTTATTAACTGCGATTAATAGGCTCAAGTTTAAGTGGCCTCCCGAATTTTAATTTTCTGTAGGCCTGATCCGCTGAATACCTTTGACCAGGACTACCGTTAGTATAGCGGCAACAATAAGTTCCGGCAGCCCATGCATAATGCCTAATGGAATAGTAACTTCAGCAGGAAGGTAGCCTCTCCAGGTGACCATTCCCAGGACAAGAACCGTGTTGGTGATCGATCCAAAAGCGCCGGCAAGAACACAGGCCAATACGCTGTTAAATTTCCTGGTGGATATATAGACCAGGTAAGAAACTATACCAATGAAAAGGCGTGGCAGAATTGAAACCAGGGGGTCGGCGAAAAAAGGTGCTCCAGGCTGTAAAAAACTGAAGAGGCCAAAAATGGCGCCGGTGATCAGGCCAACCGCCGGACCTTCAAGGACAGCGCCTAAAATTACTGGTATATGCATAATAGTGGCGTGACCAGCTGGTGTCGGCACAGGAATGAAGCCGAGCCTGGTAACACCCAGTAAAATAGTAATAGCGCCTAAAATGCCGGATATGACAATTTTTCGAACAGATAAGTTCATTAAACACTCTCCTTCTGCTACTGTAATCAACCAAAATTAAGTTCTACATCGGAGCATGCTTATCCTTTAAGTATTTTGCAGAGAATTTGTGGGCCCTCTGCAGATTGTTTTATTAGGTGGAAGGAAAAACGTCATGTCTGAAGAATTAGCTCACTAGTAGGTAGTTAAAGAAGCAGAAAAGAGGTCTCAGGTATGCTCAAGCGAATCTTATTAACCTTTGTGACAATAACTATACTTGCGCTGGTGAATATCTCCTGCGCTGAAGAGGAACCTCCCCCGGTCTATACTTCTGCAGACGGTGTTGTTCTTGAAACCGGCTTGGCTGTAGACGAAAATTTTGTGGTTACCGATCCCGGTATAAATTTTAAAAGCAATGAAGAATTCTATTTCTACTTTTATAATAACGAGCCATTTAATGCCGAGTGGGTTATTGTCCAGTTGATCGAGAGCAAAAGTGATCGCATCCTGGCAGGCAATGAATATCCGGTTGAACCCGAAGCAAGTTCAATTACCGATATGATCTGGTTCGGTGGCACCGGAAAATATAAAATTGTAATCTATGTTGCCGGGCAGATCAGGGCAACCCGTGAAGTAATAATCGAGTAAAAGAAGGAATAAACTGTATAACGTCGAACTAGGGGTGAAGCAATACGCCGGTTTTTAAACCGGCAATCTTTTTTGGAGGCGCCACGTAAAATGACTTTCAAGGTAAGGTTTGCCCTGGTCTCTTTGATTGTTCTAATCATGTTTGTTTTGCATAATAGCTTTTGGTTGTGGGATCTTGATGCCAGTTTTCCTCTGTTATTCGGTTTTATGCCTTTTGCTTTTTCTTATTACGTATTTTATGCCCTCCTTGCCCTGGTAGCCATGAAAATGATTATCAATCTGGCTTGGCCGGATCCGCCGGCAGAACTAATTGAGCTGATTTCTGATAAGGAGCGGGCAGACCAATGACCAGCACTCTCGGGATTATTGTTTTGTTGGCTTATGTTGCCGTCTTAATCACAATCGGCGCTTACGGGGCGCGGACTACGCTTAAGACAAGAGAAGACTATTTTATGGCCGGGCGTGGCCTTGGCAGTATTGCTGTTTTTATGGCTCTTTTTGCCAGTAATATAACTGCATTTACAATTATCGGCCATGCCGGTTTTGCCTATCAGGCCGGTTACGGTGCCTACGGCTACGTGATTGGCTGGAGCATATTTATTACTCCATTTACTTATTACCTGGTTGGTTATCGTTCATGGCTGCTTGGTAAACGTTACGGTTATGCAACCCAACCGCAGGTTTTTGGGGCGATTTTTAACAGCCGCCTGGTTTCAATGTTATTTTTGATTCTACTGCTCTATTACACCCTGCCCTACCTTGTTGTCAGCATTATCGGCGGTAGCCTTGCGTTTACTACGATCACGGAAGGCCTTGTTCCTTATTGGGTCTCAGCAGCGGCAATTATTGGCATATCTTTAGTCTATACTATTCCGGCTGGAATGCGCGGTACGGTTTGGACCGATATATTTCAGGGCACAGTATTTATGGTTATCTCCGTTCTGCTGCTCTTTGTAGTTGCTCAGGCCCTCGGAGGTTTTTCAGCTATTACTGCACGTATAACCCAGGATAACCCGGACATGCTGCAGCGTAGCCTTTCTTCTCAAATTGCCCCGATGAACTGGTTCAGTTTCGCTTTTGTCAACTCAATTGCCGTTATTGTTTTTCCACAAATGTATACACGCATTCTTGCAGCCCGCAGCAGCAGCAACCTGAAAAGAGTAAGCCTCTACTACCCACTGGCTTTGGCGGCGATATTTGGTGTTTCTACGCTGCTTGGGGTGTGGGGATCGGTTGCGGTGCCTGGTCTGGTTGGTAAAGATGCCGATTACATCGTGCCTCTCCTTATCCAGCAATTTCTTTCTCCAGCCTGGACGATAATGGGCCTGGTGGTAATCCTTGCTATCGTCAAATCGTCAATCGATTCCCAACTGCTCTCTGTAGCCCACCTGGTGACAGACGATTTACTGCCCCGTTATAAAAAAGTCTCATCAGAGCAGGCAGTCCTGTGGGGGCGTTTGCTGCTGGTTGTCTTTGCCGCTATTGCCTACTATATAGCCCTGGTCCGTCCGGCGGCAATTCTTAGTATTGCTGCCTTTGCTTTTTCGGGTTTTTCGGTGATTTTACCGGTGATGATAGCGGGGCTTTATTGGCCGCGCGCAAATAAATATGGTGCCTGTGCCGCCCTTGTTTTTCCGGCGGTTATGCTCCATCTCTGGTACCTGGAGATTCTTCCGAAATGGACAACATTTGGCTTTATGCCGGTTTTCCCCACATTTGTGCTAGCTATTTTAACCATGGTCATCGTATCTTACCTGACGCCTGCCCCGTCTCCCGAAGAGCGCCAAAAAACCTTTGGACTTTTCGATCAGGTTTTTAAGTAACCGTAATAGCAATATTTGTTTTGCAAAATACACTGCAGCCTATGGACGCAGCTATGAAAACATTAGAAAAAAATGATTTGCTATTACCGAAGTTGATAAACCGCTTCCTGGTCATGATTGCCCTGGCTTACGCGCTCGGTATTGCCGTTATGCGCTATTACATTGGTGGTTTTACAGAGTGTTACTGGTTTGGTGTGGTTTTGTTGATAACACTTACTATAGCCCTCTGCTTGAGACATATTAATACTTATCAGGCGATTATGTTGCTGCTTGTTGCTATAGCCGGCGGGGTCGCTTTTTTTTATGCAATTCAGCAGCCAGCCGGCAGCCTGATTACCTATAAAGGGTACCCGCTCTACGTTGAAGGAACCATAGTCGATGAACCTCTTTTCTATGAAGATCACAGCGTCTACCGTCTTCAAGCTGAAGTTATTGAAACAAGCAAAGAGCGCTTTGCCATCACAGGTCTGCTGCTGGTAAAAATCTATTACTACGGTGAATCTGAGAGAGAGCATTACTGGTTTGGGGAAAGACTGCGCCTGCGCGGAACAATAGTTGAGCCTCAGGGTCAGCGCAACCCCGGGGGTTTTGATTACCGCTTCTACCTGCAAAGTGAGGGTATTGATGCTTTAATTTATCCCAAGCAAGCCCAGGTCGAGTCTCTTGGTTCCGGTAATGCCGGTTTGCTCGCCGGATCAGCGCTCAAACTGCGCAGCGCCATGGTTTCAGTTATTGATCAAGCCTTGCCCACACCTTCATCTGAACTGCTTACGGCAATCCTGTTTGGCCAACGGCACAGGCTGCCAGAAAGAGTTGCCGAAAATTTCAGAAGATCAGGCACCGGTCACCTGATGGCTGTGTCCGGGTTGCATGTTGGCCTGGTCGCAGCCATGGTTTTAGGGATATGGCGTCGATTAAAACTGCAAGGCCGCCTGCCACTTTTGTTAGCGATTATTGTGGTGCTTGCCTATGCCTATCTTACAGGCATGCGGCCTTCAGCTTTACGGGCAGCGCTAATGGTTTCTACTGCCCTGAGCGCACTTTTGTTAGATCGTGAGTATGATCTGCCTTCGGCTGTTTCTTTTGCAGCCTTAGTTACCCTTTTTTATAACCCATTACTTTTGTTTTCAGTTGGCTTTCAATTATCATACGTTTCCACCCTGGTTCTGGTTTACGCCT
>CAYWDA010000041.1:0-2959 GCA_964456945.1 uncultured Syntrophomonadaceae bacterium | reverse complement strand
ATAGGGGGTGGTTACTGTATTATCAACAATAAGCGGAATGCCGTGTTCATGAGCAATCGTGCTGAGCTCACTGATTGGAGCAACCTGGTTCTTGGGGTTACCAATCGATTCGACATAAAGGGCTCGCGTATCACCATCGATAACTTTTTCGATTGCGGCTAGATCTGTGGGGTCAACAAAACGCACCTTTATACCAAGGCGCGGCAATGTGTAGGCAAAAAGGTTGTAAGTACCGCCATAAAGGTGGCTGCTGCTGACGATATTCTGTCCGGCCTTTGCCAGGTTGAGGATAGCAAGAGTGATCGCCGCCTGCCCCGATGAAACAGCAAGGGCGGCGCTGCCTTTCTCCAGCAGGGCCAACCGCTTTTCAAGCACATCGACTGTTGGGTTCATGATGCGGGAATAGATATTTCCGGCCTGCTCGAGCCCGAACAGGCTGGCAGCATGTTCAACCGAGTCAAAAAGATATGAAGTAGTCTGGTAGATTGGCACAGCGCGTGATCCGGTAGTGGGATCGGCCTGTTGGCCGCCGTGCAGAGATAGTGTGGAAAAACCGTGGGCCATAATAAATGCCTCCCTTTTCTATTTGGCTTTGTTCTAAAACTATACGGCCAGATAAGAAGGGAAGCACATGGCGGATAATCCGCCCCGATCGGTAAATAAGTGCAGAGAAGCTCCCTGAGGCAGACAGCCATTTCCGCTGCTGTGTACTGTGTTCAAGAGGTTTAGGCTTATTAGTCTGTCCTGCAGCATAGTCGCTTCTCCTGACATTAAATATGAATCCTATCATATTACTTTCAATTAAGTAATGCCAATATTATCGTTCTCTCCTATTTTTGTCAACCCCATTTTCATTTCTCAGGAAAAACAGAAAATGGGCCGCACCCGGCTTGTTCACGGTGCCGACCATCTTCAGGCCACACTGTCCAGGTCTTTTAATTCCCGACGGTCAGAAGTGCTGCCGAGAACCAGGGCGATAATAATCGCTGACACTACCAGGCCAATTGCGAGGTAAGCGGCTGGAATAATAGTATCGAGAAGCAAATTAAGAAAATAGCCGGCCCCAAAAGCAGTGACAATCATGATTGTTGCCGATTTAAACATATCTTTTACGCCCATCTCTTTCACTAAAACAGTAAAGGTAGCTGCACAGGGGAAGTAGGCTGCCAAAACTACCGCGCCGATCACAAATTGGCGGGCACTTAAACCGAGTGGAACGAGCATAGCAACAGCAACATCCTTGCGCAGAAAACCAATTAATAAAGTTGACACCGCTTCACCGGGCAGACCCAAAAGGCCGGTGATGATCGGGGTGAAAACAAAGCCGAAATAGTCGATGATCCCGGTTATATAAAGAATGTTGACCAGCAGAATGCCCCCCAGAATATAAGGTGTGGCGTGAACAACCAGGCCTTTTACCCTCATACCCAGCTTTTTGGCCTGGGCGCGCACGCTTGGGATACGATAAGGTGGTATCTCAATGACCATAGATGGGGTATAGCCGGGCACAAACCGGTCAAGGATTAAACCGAGCACAACCCAGATAAAAAAGAGGCTGGCAAATACCACCGCCAGGTAAGCTCCACCGTAGCGACCGACCATGCCAACGATCATCGCCAACTGGGCCATACAGGGAACGGCTACCGCCATTAAAGTGCAGGCAATAAACTTTTCACGCCGGCTTTCTAAATTGCGCACTGCCAGGGCAGCAGGCACATTGCAGCCAAAGCCAAGGACCATGGGGATGATTGAATAACCATGCAGCCCTATCCGGTGCATACCACGATCTACCATTACCGCCAGGCGTGGCAAATAACCGGAGTCTTCAAGAAAGCCGAGCACTAAATAAAAAATAGTCAGAAAGGGCAGGACCACCCCGAATTCTACAAACACGCCAGTGGTCAGCACGCCAAGTGACTCCTCAAAAGCTATCTCACCATCTATCAGTTTGCCGATCAAAATATCATGCAGAAATCCGCTGCCACCCATTATGGTACTAAGGGAAGCAAGCAGCGGTTCGTATAGTCCGTAAAAAAAGTATTCCTCAAGAAAGCCGGCAATCAGCTCACCGATACCGATCACCAACTGAAAGGCGATAAATAATACAAAAGCGGCAATTGGTATGCCGGTGATCGGTCTAAGACTGGCATCCTGCAGAGATTCGAGCCAGCTGTGGTGACGATGGGTAATTTCCTGCACATCTCCAACCATGGACCCAATCCGCGCCCAGCGTTCGGCGGTTTCAAGCGGTTCAATCTCAGGATTAACCGCCAGCGGCAAAGCATCAACAAGATCTTTCAAACCCTCTCCACTGACTGCCACAGTAGGAACAACCGGAACACCGAGCAGCGATTCCAGTTTTGCCAGATCAATTTTAACCCCTTTGTGGCCGGCCTCGTCGATCATGTTCAAGGCAATGACAACCGGCACATCACGTTCCAGCAGTTCAGTTGTAAGATAAAGGTTACGCTCCAGGTTAGTGGCATCAACCACGTTAATGACCAGATCAGCCTGATCTACCAGAGACGAGGCGACCTCTTCCACTTTAGATGAAGGTTTTAAACTGTATGTTCCGGGTGCATCTAATACTTCAAATCTTTCCGCTTCAGTATTCAGATCTCCCCTTGTAAATTCAACTGTGGTTCCGGCATAGTTAGAGATCATTACTTTCGAACCGGTCAGGTGTGAGAATATTACGCTTTTCCCAACGTTAGGATTCCCGACCATGACAAGTTTTCTCATCATCATTTACCTCCATTATGATCCGAACCGCTTTGCCGTAACCAACGGCTACCTGAAAATTGTCGACGCAAATTGCAACAGGACCACGGCTGAATACTGAACTGATTTTTTTAATTACTTTTCCTTCATGCAGACCAATATGGCTCAGTTTCTCTACGAAACCAGGGCCACCCCGCACTGAAGAGATAACCCCGCTTTGACCCGGCTTCATTTCAAC
>CAYWDA010000040.1:0-2291 GCA_964456945.1 uncultured Syntrophomonadaceae bacterium | reverse complement strand
GAGGAAGGATAAACAGAAATTACTGGAAATTATTGCTATCATAAAGAATGATTGCGAGGATTGCGCTTGCTTAAAGAATTTCATGCGTCAGCTCTGTTGATTCTTACTGTTACTTGACATATTGTCTATTATTGTGCTATAATTACTGATAGTATAAAAAAAGGTGGTTTTAAATGGTGGCCAAGGATGTCCTATTTGAAATCCGTAAGAAGCTTGAATCACACTTAGGTGAAAAGATAAAGTTGCGCGCCAATCGCGGTCGACGCAAGACATTTGAAAAAGAAGGCGTTTTGGAGAGCACCTATCCTTCAATTTTTATTGTCCGTGTTGATGAGAATAACTATTTTCAGCGGCTTTCTTTTAGTTACGCCGATGTTTTGACTGAAACGGTGGAACTAAGTTTTAACGAAGGTGAAATGCGACGCACTGTAGGTTTGTAGGAATGGTGAGAGCAAATTGACTCAGATGCTTTCATTGAGCCTGTAACGTATGACCTTAGACCGGATCTATGCAGATCCGGCTTTTTATTTTTGGGATTATCAAAATGAAGGGAGCGGTTACGGTGAAAATTGAGGATATAAAGAAAATCTGTGTTATCGGTGCCGGTAACATGGGGCATCAGATTGCCATG
This sequence comes from uncultured Syntrophomonadaceae bacterium, assembly GCA_964456945.1. Lineage (GTDB taxonomy): Bacteria > Bacillota > Dethiobacteria > DTU022 > DTU022 > CAYWDA01. The sequence goes on along the minus strand of CAYWDA010000040.1, from coordinate 1,660 downwards.
CTTGCTGCGCTAAATGGCTACATGGTCAGCTGTGCAGAGTCAAACCCGGAACAGTTAAAAAAAGCTGAGGAGTTTGCCGCATCTTACCTGCCGGGCCGGGTAGCCAAGGGCAGGTTGACCGCAGATCAGGCGAAGGCGATCGGGAATAACCTGCACTTCACAGCCAGCCTGGAGGAAGCAGCCGCAGGCGCAGATTTTGCGATAGAGGCGGTTACTGAAAAAATTGCTTTAAAACGTTCCATTTTTGAACAGCTTGATCAGATTATGCCCCCGCACGCTATTCTGGCCACCAATAGTTCTTTCTTTGTCAGCTCTCTGCTCGGCACTGTAACAGGACGTCCGGATAAAGTCTGTAATATGCACTTTTTCAACCCGGCCCTGGTCATGAAGTGCGTCGAAGTGGTTAAAGGCCCTGAAACTGCAGAAGAAACAGGGCTTGTAACCATGGAACTGGCCCGGAGCCTCGGTAAGGAACCGGTGCTGCTCAATAAAGAAATTTACGGTTTCCTGGTGAACAGGATCCTGGCTGCGATTAATAATGAAGCTCTTCATTTGCTTGAGATGGGCGTGGCAACCCCTGAAGATATAGACAGCGCGGTAGTCAATGCCCTGGGGCACCCGCTTGGGCCGTTTCGCCTGATGGACCTGACCGGAATAGACCTTTCTTACCATATAACCATGGAACGCTATCAGGCTACGGGTAAGGCTGAAGATAAGCCTTCCCCGTCGATTGTTGAAAAATATGTCAGGGGTGAATGGGGCCAAAAGAGCGGTAAGGGCTTCTATGATTACAAAAGCGGGCAGGATTAATGCCATTTATGTAGAATAGCGATTTTAGTCGATAAAATTAGATTTCAGGAGGGCTGCAGATGAAAGCATTGCTGGTTGTGGATATGTTAGTAGATTTTATCGACCCACAGGGAGCTTTATATATCGGTGCAGCAGCCGATGATCTGATGCAGGCAGTTAAAGAACGCTTAACTGATTCTCGCTCAAAAAAAGATCTGATCATCTACATCTGCGATCGTCATCTTTCCGACGATCGGGAGTTTGAGATGTTCCCCCCCCATTCACTGGAGGGCGCAGAGGGTGCTGAAATTATTAAAGCGCTGGAGCCGCTGCCCACAGAAAGGGTGATCTACAAGAGACGCTATAGCGCATTCTTCGGAACTGACCTCGATCTGAGTCTGCGTGAAAATGGGATCACTGAAATTGAACTGGTTGGTTGTGTAACAAACATTTGCATTCTATATACCGCTGCCGATGCTCGTATGCTCAACTACATTGTCAGGGTGCCGGAAAAGGCTGTTGCAAGCTTTGACCCGGAGGCTCACCGCTTTGCCCTGCAGGAAATGAAAAATACGCTCGGGGTGAAGCTTATCTAAGCAGGTTGGAGGAATCTGATGAAAGCTAAGGATTTTGTAACACTCGCTGATATTGCATCTATGGAGATCAGGCCGGAGAATCGTTTTTTTTCAGCTACCGGTTCTGAAATTGAGCAGGGGTTGACCAGCGACATCTATTTTGTTCGCACAAGGGACCTGCTTGGTTCAATTGGCCTGGCAGATACAGTTGTAACAGCGGAGATCTTTTCCTCAAAAGAAGGCGTTTTGGCCGGCATGGATGAATCCCTCTACCTGCTGCGCAAGCGTGATCTTGA
>CAYWDA010000039.1:0-2358 GCA_964456945.1 uncultured Syntrophomonadaceae bacterium | reverse complement strand
ACATCACGAGAATTATGATGGCAAAGGCTACCCGCTTGGTTTAAAAGGTGATGCAATTCCTATTGAATGCCGCCTCTTATCTGTAGCCATTGCCTACAGCGCCATGTCCAACCCGCGACCCTACGCAAAAACGCTCACCCCTGCCGAAACCCTGGCTGAGCTTCAACGCTGTGCCGGCAGTCAGTTCGACCCGGTAGCGGTAGAATCTTTTGTAAGTATGATGCAATAGTATGTCAAGACACCACATAGCAGACCACTTCTAAGGCATGGCCCCCATCCAAACCAATGGATAAAGTTACTAATCAGGCAGGAATACCTGAACATTAAAAGAATAGATCTATCGATTGTCGTTATAAAAATGCCTGTCACTATAATCTTCTGAAAGTAGTGTTTATTATTGAAACCGAACCAAGACTGCTATAGACTCCCGATCGAACATCTGCCCGATGCCTTCGCCTATCACCAGATCATTTCAGATGATCACGGAAACCCTGTCGATTACATCTTCCTCGAAATTAACAACAACTTTGAAGACATGACCGGCTTGAAAAGGAAGGTGATACTCGGCAAAAAAGTCACTGAAATTCTCCCCGCCATTAAAACAGCTCAGTTTGATTGGATAGGTACTTACGGCCAGGTAGCCTTAAGCGGCAAAGCAAACCGTTTCGAAAGCTTTTCTGAACCGCTGGGCCGCTGGTATGATGTAAGCGCCTACAGTGATCAACCGGGCTATTTTGTCACTGTCTTCCGCAATATTAACAAAAGCAAAACAACAGAACAGGCTTTGATTAAAAGTGAGGAGAAACACCGCCACCTCTTCGAAACAATGGCCCAGGGGGTTATCTACCAGGATAAGGAAGGTAAGATTATCTCCGCCAACCCGGCGGCTGAAATAATTCTTGGCCTTTCATTTGATCAGATTCAGGGCAAAACCTCCATGGACCCTCGCTGGCAGATGATCAAAGAAGATGGCACACCAGTAACCGGCAACGATCACCCGGCCATGATCGCCCTGCGCACCGGCAAATCAGTAGGCCCGGTAATAAGGGGGATCTATCGCCCGGATTTAAACAACCACATCTGGCTAAACATTACCGCCACACCTCTCTTCCAGTCGGGGGAAAAGAACCCTTTTCAGGCCTATGCAACCTTCGTAGACATTACCGAACGTAAGCTGATGGAAGAACATATGTGGCAATACCAAAACATTGTTTCTTCAACCTCTGATGGCATTGCATTTCTCGATAAGGACTACCGGTACATCATTGTCAACGACGCTTATGAAAAGTTTTCCGGAATTAAACGGGAACACTTTATAGGGCGAACTGTGGCTGAGTATCTTGGTAAGGATGTGTTCAAGCAGCTCATTAAACCACATTTTGACAAATGCTTGCAGGGTGATACCGTAATCTATCAGGAGTGGTTTGAATATCCTTCCTTGGGAAGAAGATTTGTTGAGATTACCTATTCACCGTATAGAGATGTTCTTGATAATATCTCCGGTGTTCTCTCTAACACAAGAGATATCACCGAACGTAAGATAGCCGAGGATAAATTGCAGAGGGTTAGTTTTTCAGTCGCGAACCTGCCAGATAGTATTTTCTGGGTTGGAGAGACCGGGTATTTCACAGACGTCAATGCCGCGGCCTGCCGAAAGTTGGGATACACCCGTGAAGAATTGCTGACCATGTGCGTAGCAGATATCGACCCAAATTTTCCCCCGGAGCAATGGGCGCCACATTGGGAGGAGATGAGACAGTGCGGCCTGAAGGTAATCGAAACAATACACCGCACTAAAGAAGGAGAGATGATCCCTATGGAACTGGTGATTCACAACCAGCTCTTCGGGGATACACAGTATAATATTGTTCTGGGGCGCGACATCACCGATCGCAAAAAAGCCGAGAATGAAATCCACTCTTTAAACGAAGAGTTAGAAGTGCGGGTCAGGGAACGCACCGCCCAGTTAGAGGCATCGAACCGAGAGCTAGATGCATTTTCCTACTCTGTTTCTCACGACCTGCGCGGCCCGCTTAACCGCATTAAAGGCTTCAGCCAAGCTCTGCTCGAAGATTACTCTGAACAGCTCGATCAGCAGGGGCAAGACTACCTGCGCCGTATCGGCAACTCCAGCCTGCATATGGCTGAATTGATTGACGATCTGCTGAAACTTTCAAAGGTCTCGCGCATGGAGATTTATCATGAACCGATTGAACTAAGCGCCCTGGTTAATGTCTGTCTAAAAGAGCTGCAGGCCAGGGAACCGCAGCGGAATATAGAAATATCAGTTACACCCGGCCTGGTTGTAGAAGGTGATACCGCCCTGCTGCGCATTGTCCTGGAAAACCTGATCGATAA
>CAYWDA010000038.1:0-32980 GCA_964456945.1 uncultured Syntrophomonadaceae bacterium | reverse complement strand
GCTAAAAAATGTCCAGTGCTATTTTGCGAAAAAATAATTTTAGCAACCCTCACAATCCCTCTGACAGCAAGACTTTTTAAATCATGCGTCAGCTCTGGGAACGAAACGATCCATAAGATCCATATTTACGCATATTTCTGAGCTGTCTGGCTTATAGCAGCAATCTTTTCTTTGCAGTCAGATTTAATATCTGTTAATATGTTTCTAACAGGATCGATATGATCAACCCTTTTTACTATGTTTTCCACAGTTTTTTTTAATAACTCTTCTTAATGTTAACAACTCTTGGCTTTTACAGTTCTTATTTAGCGGAGGTTTTTAATGAACAGCCAGCTTAATGAAATATGGCAGCTCACCCTATCCGAGTTGAGCAAGGAGTTAAATAAGCCAAGTTTTGAAACATGGTTCAATCTTACCAAACCCGTTTCCCTGGAAAATAGCTGCTTAATTATTGAAGTGCCAAATGATTTTACAAAAGAGTGGTTTGAAACAAGGTACCGTGAGCAGATTATTAAAGCCCTGAAGGCAGTCACTGCCAACGATCACAAGGTTAATTTCGTCATTGCTTCAGAATTTAACGAAGTTAACGATCAAATACCGGTAGAGCAACATTTTCAACCCCCACCTGAACCTCAGGAACCAAAACATGAAACAGACCACCTTAAAAATAAGTTTATTTCATCGTTTAATCCCCGTTATACTTTTGACACCTTTGTCGTCGGTGCCTGTAACCGTTTATCTCACGCCGCTTCACTCGCTGTTGCAGAGAGTCCTGCCAGAGCCTACAATCCACTCTTTATTTACGGTGGAGTTGGTCTTGGTAAAACGCATTTACTGCACGCAATCGGCCAGTATACTTTAATTAATCACGGATTTTCCAGAGTTTTTTATTTTTCATCAGAAAAATTTACCAATGAATTTATCAACGCCATCCGTGATAATAAAACCCTTGAATTTAGAAATAAATATCGAAACATGGATGTTTTACTAATTGATGATATCCAGTTTTTAGCTGGCAAAGAACAGACCCAGGAAGAGTTTTTTCACACTTTTAATGCTCTTCATGACAATAACAAGCAAATTATTATTTCAAGCGACAGGCCGCCAAAAGAAATTCCTACCCTCGAGGACCGCCTGAGATCCCGTTTTGAGTGGGGATTAATTACCGATCTTCAAACACCCGATCTGGAAACACGAACTGCAATTTTAAAGAAAAAAGCAATATCAGATGGAATTGATATCCCAGACCAGGTTATCCAGTATATTGCCGGAAAAGTAATCACCAACATCCGTGAACTTGAGGGAGCCCTGATCAGGATTGTTGCTTATGCCTCTTTATCAGAAACTCCTGTTACACTGGAATTAACCGAAAAGGCATTGCAGGATATTATTTTTACTCGTAAAAAAAATATTACCATTGAAACTATTATTGCTAAAACAGCAGAGAATTTTAATATCAGACCTGAAGAAGTTCTTTCAAAAAAAAGAACACAAAATATTGCTATGACCAGGCAGGTGGCCATGTACCTTTGCCGTATGCTGACTGACCTTTCACTGCCAAAAATTGGTGAAGAATTCGGCGGCAGAGATCACACCACAGTTCTTCATAGCTTTAAAAAAATTGATGCTTTAATTTATAGTAATAGCGATTTTAAACATCGTCTTGAATTAATTAAAAATAGTATCCTTGATAACTCCTGATTAACCTGTTAATAAACTGTTACTAACTTTTGTCTTTTTTTTAACTTTTAATAAAGCCCTGCTTGTAAACATTTTTTTAAGAAACTCTCCACAGGGCTGCCGTTTTCATGTGACTAACAAATGCTCTTAAAATATAGTTTTTTTCTAAATAATAATCTTATTAACAATATACACAGGCCTTATTACTACTACTATTTTTTATATATAAAGAAGATCTTTTCTTTAAGCTGTTCATAACAAATGCTTTTTACCAGAGTCAGATAAACAGAGAGGAGTTTTTAAAATGCAAATCAGCACCGATGCTTCCCAACTGGCCAGCTATCTGGAGATAGTTGAGAAAGCTCTTCCTGTCCGTTCTACCATGCCGGTTATTTGTAATATTTTAATGGAAGTAAAAGAAAATGAACTTATTTTTTCTTCAACCAACCTGGAAATGTTTCTTAAAGTAAGAATGGACCACAAAAGCAGTGATACTGGTAAAATTCTCCTTCCACCAAAGATAGTTGAAATAATGCGTTACTTTCCAACACCAGTAGTTGAGATTGATATAAACTGGGATAATTATCGACTGGATATTTCCGGCGGTTCAGCAAAATTTCATCTTTATGGATCTGATCCGGAAGACTACCCAATCTCTTTTGATCGCGATCTCAATGAAGGTGAAGCTTTTACTATTGAAGTGTCCAAATTTAAGAAAATAATGAAATCAGTTGCCTTTGCTGCATCTAACGAAGAAACCAGACCGGCCTTTAATGGAATCCTTCTCGGTTTTAACAATCAGAATCTAACCCTTACCGCTTCTGATACTTATCGCCTGGCAGTAAAAAAAGCTGAAGATTCAAACTGGGCTTTTGGGGAGAGGAAATGCCTTGTTCCAGCCAGGGCAATAAAGGAATTATTAAGAATATTACCTGACCAAAACGGTGAGATTTCCATCTACATCCATAGTAACCTGTTAGCTTTTCAATTTGATCAAATTTATTTTGCAACAAGGTTGTTGGAAGAAAAATACCCTGATGTAAGTGGAGTTATCCCGACTGTATATAAAACACGGGTGACAATAGACCGTAAACTGCTTGAAGAAACAGTCGGCAGGGCAGCACTGCTCGCAGAGGGAAAAAACTTAGCTGTAAATATTTTTATCAGAAACAGTCAACTCGAAGCCAGGGTAAGTTCCCAGGAGGGGAGCATGGAAGAGTTTTTGCCTGTTGAACAAGATGGTGAAGATCTTGAACTCCACGTTAATACCCGTTTTATCCTTGATATAGTCAAGGTGTTAGATGGGCAGAAAATAAGTATAGATTTTCATGGGCAAGGGGGTCCTCTCATTTTTAGAATGCACGAAGACATGAGCTATCTATACCTGGTGTTGCCGATTAAAAAAGTTAATTAGACCTCTGGGGGTTAAAATTTTTGTTTTATATAGACAGTTTGTTGGTAAAAAATTTTCGCAATTACCGGCAGCAACAGTTTAATTTTCACCCCCGCCTGAATATTATTAGCGGCGCTAACGCACAGGGTAAAACAAATTTGCTTGAATCTATATACTACCTTTCAGTTACGCGCTCTTTTAGAACTAATCGCGATCAGGAATTGGCGAACTGGGAAGATAAGAGTTTTTTTATTCAGGGATCTTTTGTAAAAGATGATTTTAAGCACAAGGTTCAGGTTGGCTACCAGCAGAACGGCCAGATGAAAGTGTCAATCAACGGAGATAATGTAAACCGCTATGATCACCTTCAACAATTTCCGGTAGTTGTTTTCAGCCCCGATGATTTAATGATCATAAGAGACGGCCCTGCCACACGCAGACGCTTTTTGAACCTGCAGGCATCCCGCCTCAGTTCTGCTTATTTTAAAGAACTAAGAGCCTATCAACGTGTTCTGTTGCAGAGAAATCACCTTTTGAAAGAAGTAAAAGGGAGCCGCATAAAAGAACTTTTAGAACCGTGGGATCAGTCATTAATAAATTTAGGAAGTAGTATTATCTGTTTTCGCATTGCGACAATAGAAGCGATGGAACGGGAAGCGCAGGGTTTTTTTTCGATGATGACAGATGGCAAGGAATCGCTTAAACTTGACTACAGCGGGATTGTAAAAGAAGGCGCTGATTTGGCCGGAACCAGGGTAAACTTTAAGCAGGCTCTTTTGGAAAAACGTGATCTTGAGCTAAGAAGAGGCGCTACAGCAGTTGGTCCTCATCTTGATGATCTCAGAATATCAATTAACAGCCATGATTCCAGAAAGTACTCATCGCAGGGACAAAAAAGAACAGCGGCCCTCGCCTTAAAAATGGCAGAGGTCAGCCTATTCATCAAAGAAAATGGTGACTGCCCGATTGTTCTGTTAGATGATGTTTTTTCTGAGTTTGATAATACGAGGAAAATTCATCTGCTTAATTTTTTAAAGGAGAATGCAGGACAGTGTTTTATATCGACTGCGGTTGGTCTGGACTGCTTGTTTGAAAGCCTAAACAGGGAACATAAAACATTCGAGATTAAGCAGGGGTGCTTTAGTGATGAAAAAGATCGGCCCTTTAATTGAAAATATGCTGCGCAGTTATAACCTGTGGCAGGGTTATCAGCAGTTCCTGCTGGTCCAAAGTTGGGATGAGGTTGTCGGGCCTGCGCTGGCGGAAGTAACCCGGGCCGAAAGTATGTCCAAAGGTATACTGCGTGTAGTGGTTAAAGATTCTGTATGGGCCTATCATTTATCAATGATGAAGCCTCAACTGATCAGTAAGATGAATGCATATGCCGGATCCAGGTTGGTTAAAGATCTGTTTTTTAATATCGGAAGCATTGAAAAGAAGGAGAAAGAAGAGCTTTAAAAAAACGATGATCGGGAGGAAGGCCATGTTTTTGCATATAGGGGGAGCACAGATTGTATTTACCCGTGAGTTAATCGGCATTTTTAAGGTAAATACGGCAGTTGAAGATGTTAATGCAGAATTTATGGCTGCTGCAGGCTTTCAGCCAAAAGAAATTAAGGGATCGGGTCGGCCCAAATCATTTGTTTTAACCGATCGCGATATTTACCTTTCACCGATCTCTCCCCTTACGCTCTCCAGGCGTAAAAATATGTCATGCTAACTTTGTTCTGCTGTTTAAGATTCTCTTAATAATGGTATAATGAATAGATGTTTGTTGAACTTATGGATTCAGAGGTGAATAATGGCTAAAAAGGATACTAATAACCACGACTATAATGCGGCACAAATTCAAGTGTTGGAAGGTTTGGAAGCAGTCAGGCTACGCCCCAGCATGTATATTGGCTCAACGGCGAGCCGCGGTCTTCATCACCTCGTTTTTGAAGTTGTCGATAACAGCATCGATGAGGTTTTAGCCGGATACTGTTCGCAGATAAAGATCACGATTAATGAAGATAACAGTATTACAGTTGTTGACGACGGGCGGGGCATACCGGTTGAAAAACATCCCCAGGAAAAACGTCCGGCTGTTGAAGTTGTGCTGACAACCCTGCATGCCGGTGGTAAATTTAACAACGATAGCTACAAAGTATCAGGTGGTTTGCACGGTGTTGGAATTTCAGTGGTTAACGCTCTGTCTGAATGGCTCGAGGTAGAAATTTATCGTGATGGTAAGATTTACAGTCAGCGCTATCAGCGCGGGAAAAAAGTGACTGAATTAAAAGCATCGGGCAGCGTAGCTAAAAATGGCACTAAGATTACATTTATGCCAGACTCCGAAATTTTCGAGAAAACAGATTTTGAAAATGAAGTTATTATTCAACGTTTGCGCGAACTCGCATTTCTGAATAAGGGAACCAAGATTGTTTTTAAGGATATGCGAGGTGGCCGGGAAGAGAAGTTCAAGTACGATGGCGGTATTATGCAATATGTTGCCTACCTGAACCAGGGCAAAGAAACGGTGCCCAAAAAACCGATTTACATTCAAAAAGCGGTTAATGGTTTCGAGGTTGAGATGGCCCTGCAATACCATGCCGCTTATGCGGAAGTAATCTATTCTTATTCCAACAATATTCATACCCATGAAGGTGGAACACACGAATACGGTTTTAAAGTATCGCTAACCCGCCTGGTCAATGACTTTGCCCGTAAATTAAGCGTTCTCAAAGATAACGAAAGCAACCTCACCGGCGAAGATATCAGGGAAGGGCTTACTGCGGTGATCAGTGTTAAACTTATGGATCCCCAGTTTGAAGGACAAACCAAAACCAAACTTGGTAACAGCGAAGTGCGTAGTATTGTTGACAATATCTGTTATGAGAGTATGGAAGCATTTTTTGAGCAGAACCCCGCTATAGCGCGAAGGATCATTGAAAAATCGATCAGGGCTTCACGGGCCCGTGAAGCAGCCCGTAAGGCAAGGGAACTGACCCGTCGCAAGAATGCTCTTGAAATCAGCAGCCTTCCGGGAAAACTGGCCGACTGTACCTCTAAAGATCCGGGCGAAAGTGAGATCTTCATTGTTGAGGGTGACTCAGCGGGTGGTTCGGCCAAGCAGGGGCGTGACCGGCGCTTTCAGGCTATTTTGCCGCTACGCGGTAAAATCCTTAACGTTGAGAAAGCGCGTCTTGACAAGATTCTGGCTAACGAAGAAATTAGAACCTTGATTACAGCCCTGGGTACGGGCATTGAGAGCGATTTTGATATTAAACGGACCCGTTATCAGAAAATCATCATTATGACTGACGCCGATGTAGATGGTTCACATATTCGTGTTTTACTGCTCACCTTTATCTACCGCTTTATGCAGCAACTGATTGACAGCGGCTTTATCTACATAGCCCAGCCCCCTCTCTTTAAAGTGAAGAAGGGCAAAAAGGAGCAGTATCTATACCGTGAAGAAGAGCTGGATAAACTTCTAACTGAGTGGACCCGGGATGGCAATGTAAGTATTCAGCGTTACAAAGGTCTCGGAGAAATGAATCCGGAGCAGCTCTGGGAGACAACAATGAACCCTGATTCACGGATTATCAAAAGGGTTGAGCTGGTTGATGCCATTCAGGCCGACAATATATTTGGAGTATTGATGGGAGACAAGGTTGAACCGCGTCGCAAATTTATTGAGGATAATGCCCGCCTGGTGCAAAACCTGGATATCTAGAACAGGGTTCAGCGGCCAGGGCGATTGATTATTAAGAAACCACAATTTGTAAGAGGGAAATTTTTTTAAGGCAGCCCCTTTAATTAAAGGGGCTGCCTATGTGTTAATCGCAAGATTAATGAGGGACATTAAAAAAGAGATCAGTTGGTTAGTTAATGATCCGTTCCAAATCAAAAATCAAACCATCGCTATCCTGATCAGGCAGGTAACGAAAGAGAAGCACTTCTTCGACATCCAGGGCAAGCTTGTTGACAAGCCTTGCCGCTTCAGTGGTGAGGCGAAAGCTTTTCGCGGGTAATTCGTCGGGCGTGCTGCTAATTTTAACTTCTATCAATTCTGTTTCTACCTGCCCCATATAACGGCCGGAATCTATACTAAAATCCTCGGCAGCACTGCCGTCAATGATTACAACTTTAAGCGCTCCACCTTGCTCGGGGTATGATTCGGCGAGGAACCCTTCATGGTAAACGTCTACTCTTTGCCCCCTGGCAAGCCGATCAACGGTAACCACTTCCCCTTCGACTTCAATCACAGTCTCTTCGGTGAGGGTAAAATAGACTGCTCTCTTTCCTTGTTCGAACCATTCAGCGCGGGGAATATTGACATTATCAATATCGCCTACCACCAGGATAGCATTCTCTTCGATGGAATAAATCAAACCGCTAATCGGCTCCACTGCATCAACCGGATCTTCTTCACCGCCACCGCAACCTGCTGCTGCCAGCATGGTAATAGCCAGCAGAGCAACCAATAATACTTTTACCCTTGTATTCATATAGCGACCCCTACCCTTCTCTATTATTAAGTCTTAATTGATCGACAAACAAAAAGGGGAATGGTTCCCATCAGTATTCAGGGAACCATAATGTTGATTTAAAGGTAAGGGTTGAAACGGTCGGTAGATTATTTTATATAAATATTCAGCAGCAGGGCGCTTTCTGTGAAGTTCCACAAGGGGTAAGCCTGCCCGTTTAGATAGATTGTTTCTTCTGTTTGCCGGTTAACCCAAATACGAATGCTGTCGCGGGGTTCCTCTTGATGGAATATAGTGATCACACCGTTTTCAATTACATATTCCTCTACAAAATCCATCGGCAGGCCGGGGCCGTAAGCAGTAAAAGCCGTGGTTACGGGTTTGATTAGCTTTTCTCCGGTGATTATAAATGTGCCGGTTACTACCGATTTACTGACAGAATTGCGACAGCTTAAGGTTAGAATCTGCTCAGGTTTAACCTCTAGCTGATAATACACTTTACCGCTGCGGGGGTCTTCGACTGAAAGGCTCCAAATGCGATCGGCAAATAATAATTCGCTGCAGAGGAAGGCCCCCAAGAGTAGTGCTGATAAAACCGTTAATGCCAATAAGATCGGCTTATTAATTTTAGGTTTATTCATCCGGCTAAACACCTGCACAAATCATGCTTCTGCTTCAAGCGCTTTGTCTTCACGGGCCTTGACTGCTTTTTGGTGGAAATAGATGACCAGAAAAACAGCAAGTCCTATTATGTCCGTATACCAGGTCGGCCAGATCATCGAAAGAGCCACAATTAACAGAATGACCATCTCCCAGATTTTCAGCCTGGTAAAAAGCCAGCGCTGGATAACGGCTGAGAAGCAATAGATGCCGAAGAGAGATGTAGATGCAACTAAGAGCGCTTCGTGCCAGGAGGTATCGATCAATAGAAGTTCCTGGTTATAGACAAACATAAAAGGTAGCAGGAAAGCTCCCAGATCGAATTTAAAGCCGAGTAGTCCGGTTCTTATCGGGTCAGAACGGGCAATAGCCGCTGCAGCATATGCCGCCACACCAACAGGTGGAGTATCGTCGGCCAGAATAGCGTAGTACAATATGAAAAGGTGAACCGCTATAACCGATACTTCAGGTGCAATTGTTAGGATAGCCGGGGCAACCAGTGAAGCCATTACCACGTATTTTGCGGTTGTGGGCAATCCTAACCCGAGGATAATTGAGATCCCGGCAGAGATTAAGAGCAGAATTAGCAGGTTATTACCGGCCAGGGCAGATAAAAGTAAAATCATGCTCTGGCCAAGCCCGGTCATCGTTACGACGCCGACAATGATTCCGGCGCAGGCACAGGCGACAGCGATACCCGACATGCTCTTGGCGGCACTGTCCAGCCCGCCTAAAAAATCTGACCAAAAACCTTTTGTATGAATCCACAACACTTCAAAAGCGTCATCATTGCTTTCTCTTAGAGCGCCAATAATTTTTATGACTCGCATAACAACCATGATTGCCAATACCGAGATAATAGCAAAGTAACCGGCAGCTATCGGAGTCATTCTGGCAATGATCAGATAGTAGACCAGAACACTGATCGGGATCCAGTAGAATATGCCCTGGAAAAACGTGGCCAGGAAAGGCGGAATATCTTTTTTGTCCATCCCCGTCATTCCGGTTTTAGCCGCCTGAAGGTGGACAATAACCAACAGGGCAAAATAGCTGATAACCGCCGGTAAGGCGGCTGCCATCGCGATTTGCCAGTAAGGGATGCCGGTAAACTCAGCCATTACAAAAGCTGCCGCTCCCATAATCGGCGGTAAAAATTGTCCGTCCGTCGATGCGGCAGTTTCTACGCCGCCGGCAACTTCAGCGGTAAAGCCGGTTTTCTTCATCATGGGGATTGTGATTGATCCGGTAACAACGGTGTTGGCAACAGAACTGCCAATGATGCTGCCCATAAAGCCGCTGGCCATAACCGCAGCCTTGGCCGGACCGCCCTTGAAGCGGCCAAGGGTGGCAAATGCAAGCTTGACTACATAGAGGCCAGCACCGGAAACCTGAAAAAAGGAGCCAAATAGAACAAAAGCGAAAACATATGTAGATGTAACACCGATCGGGATACCGAAAATACCGGTGTTGGTTATATAGAGATCGTTGATCACCCTCACTACACGGTATCCACCGTGTCCCATAATGCCAGGCAGGTAAGGGCCGATAAAAGGATAAGATAGAAATAGCAGAGTCACGATCGGCAGAACAACACCGAAAGCGCGGTGCGCAGCTAGTATAATCAAAATTACCGCCAGCCCACCCATGAAAAGATCCGAAGTGGTGGGCGCACCAACCCTCATGGCCAGTTCCCGGTAATTAAAGAAAACGTAAAATATCGAAACAAAGCCGGCGATCGCCAGTAGAATATCGTATAAGGGCAAACGCTCATAGTCAAGATCATTCTTTTTTGAAAAAGGGTAATAGAGAAAGCAGAGCGCCAGGCCAACGGAAAGGTGGGCTGAACGCTGCAATGTTGCGGTCAGCAAGCCGCTGCCGGCAGTGTAGAAATGAAATAGAGACCAGAGAATGCCGATGGTAAAAATGATCGTTGCGGCTTTTCCACCTGCATCCCGGACCTTCCCTTCATCTACAATATTACTTAAGTCAATCTCACTGCTATTTTTAATTGCATCTTCCAAGCTCAAAGAAAATCACCCCCAGCCTTGATAGCAAAAGGGTACAGGGCGCAAAAAACGCCCTGTACCAAAAAATGACTATAGATCTACTTTACATTATCCCGGCTTCAGTAAAATACTTTTCTGCTCCCGGGTGAATCGGAATTCCCATCCAATCCAAAGCAGATTCAAGGGTAACAAATTGTCCGGCGGAATGAGCCCTTTGAACGTCTTCAAGGTTTTCAAAGATCGCCTTGGTAAATTGGTATACCAGGTCTTCGGAAAGATCTTCGCGGCAGACAACCATTGATAAAATCGAGACTGTTTGTGCTTCCGGAACGCCCGAATAGACATCTCCCCCGATGGTCAGGTTGGCATAGAAGGGATAGGTGTCAATCAGAGAGCTGGCTATGTCTCCTTCAATATTAACCAGGTATATGTCGCTATTTACAGCCAGGTCAGCAATAACCGAGGCGCCAACTGCGACGGTATAGAAAGCGGCATCGAGGCGACCATCTTTGAGATAATCAGCAGCTTCCTGTGCCTCAAGGCGCTCGGCAACAGCAAGATCATCCTCTGATAGTCCCGCAGCTTCAAGCACCTGTAGGGCATTAACTTCAGCGCCGCTGCCCAGAGGCCCCAGGGCAACTCGCTTGCCCGCCAGATCGGCAGGTGATTCAATGCCCGACCCTGCGGCAGCGATTAACTGCACCGGTTCCGGATAGAGAATGAACATGCCTCGAATATTGGTAATCGGGGTGTCAAAAGCTCCTTCTCCGTTGTAGGCATAAAAGGCAACATCATTCTGGACGATAGCCATATCGAGGTCACCACTACCAATCATCCTGGAATTAACAGCTGACGCACCTGATGACTCGACCGTCAGCGAGATGCTATCCACATGGTTATGAATAACACGGGACATGCCTCCTGCCAGTGGATAGTAAGCGCCGGTAACCCAACCAGAACCCATATTAATACGGGTAACGGCAGGTGCAGCGGGCGGCTCGTCAGCACCCGGATCTGCGGGTGGTGCAGCATCCGGCGCGCAGCCGGTGAAAAGCATAGCCCCTGCTAACAGCAAAGCAATTAAGAAAAAAACGGTTATTCCAGACTTTCGTTTCATTATTGACCCTCCTTAAGTTTTTTTGCAATAAGGCTCATGAGCGCATGACTACCGGAAAAACCCACCTCCTGTCTCTTTTAGGTTGATTGTATTCATAAATCTAATATTTCAATATATTGATCCACTATTCCTGCCGGTATTCTAATATTAATTATTAAGATTGTATAACAGAGTGATCTAATACAGGGTCTCTTAGTCTTCAGGCTATTTACCGCCTGCCGTTTTCATGTTTTAATTAAGTGTAAGCAGTCTTACAGAGCAGAGCTCGGTCTGAGGAGGGTTTATATTGGTTTTCAGGTTTCTTTTTCCCTATCTGTTTCTACTGGTTATTATTATGTGCTATCTTTTCTACCGCCGCATGAAGCTTGGCACTGTGCTAATAAAAGTTAATCGCGCCCTTTTTACCCGTTACAATAATGATTCCCTGTTGCTGATAGTAATCATTACCGTCGCCTCCTATTTCTTAATGCGTTATGAGCTGCAAAGCGGTTTAAACAGTCCCGAAACCTTAATTCTGGGGCCTTATACCTATGCTTTCTTTTATATCGCGTTGATCGCCACAGTCATTGCCCGCGAGGTGGATCAGCCGACGCTCCGGGAGAATGGTATCGCTTCTTCCCGCGGTTTCTGGCTCTGGCGGGAAGTTGAATCGGTGCGTTGGACAAAAAATGTAGTGACTTTAAGTATAAAAAGGGGCGGTAAAAAAAGAGCAGAAATCTGGGAAATTAATCCGCAAAAGAAAAAAGAGCTCGATTTGATGCTTAAAAAAAAGGTAATCAAATCTTCCGGTAAAGGTAAAAAAAAGGATTAACCCGGGGCACCTCTTTTCCGGAACTACAATATATGATAAAATTTAGCTGTTATCCACCTTTTAAAGCGATCAGTTGATCGGTTAATACTCAGATACTATGAGCTGTTAAACCGGTTTGTATTTTACCAGGCTGAGCATGCGCACAGCTGCGCAAAGGAGATTATATGATCGAGCGAGAAAATGTTGTACCGGTAAATATTTACGATGAGGTTAAAGTCTCCTTTTTGGATTATGCAATGAGCGTCATCGTCAGCAGGGCTTTGCCCGATGTGCGTGACGGCTTAAAGCCGGTGCACAGGCGAATTCTCTATGCAATGTCTGAAATGGGCTCGACCAATGATAAGCCGCATCGTAAATCGGCTCGTATCGTAGGTGAAGTTTTGGGTAAATTTCACCCGCACGGCGATGTTGCCCTTTATGATACCCTT
This sequence comes from uncultured Syntrophomonadaceae bacterium, assembly GCA_964456945.1. GTDB lineage: Bacteria > Bacillota > Dethiobacteria > DTU022 > DTU022 > CAYWDA01. The sequence goes on along the minus strand of CAYWDA010000038.1, from coordinate 20,413 downwards.
GTCCGTATGGCCCAGGATTTTTCGACTCGTTATCCGCTGGTAGACGGCCATGGAAACTTCGGTTCCCAGGATGGCGACTCTGCCGCTGCGATGCGTTATACAGAGGCCCGTCTTTCATCGATAGCGAGTGAACTGCTGACCGATTTGCAGAAAGAAACGGTTAATTTCAGACCAAACTTTGACGAGAGCCTGGAAGAACCGGTTGTCCTGCCTTCCCGCTTTCCGAACCTGCTGGCTAACGGCTCTGCGGGTATTGCTGTCGGCATGGCTACCAATATCCCACCCCACAACCTCACTGAGCTGATTGAAGCGATAAATTACCTGATAGAGCATCCTGAAGCATCGGTCAGGGACTTAATGCATTTTATTAAAGGACCTGATTTTCCGACCGGTGGTATAATTGTCGGCCATGAAGGAATCAATTCTGCCTACCAGACCGGCCGGGGGATTATTAAACTCAGGGGCGTTGTTCAGATCGAAAAGAAAGAAAAAGCCCGTGATCTGGTTGTAATCACCGAGCTTCCCTACCAGCAGAATAAGTCCAAACTGGTTGAGAGAATTGCCGAAATTGTAAAAGAACGCAAGATGGAAGGCATTACAGACCTGCGTGATGAGTCTGACCGTTCCGGTGTGCGTGTGGTAATCGAAATTAAGCGTGAGTACGAACCCCAGGTTATCATTAACCAGCTTTACAAGTTCACTACCCTGCAGCAAACTTTCGGGGTGATTATGCTGGCCCTTGTTGATGGTCAGCCGCGGGTTCTTAATTTAAAACAAATGCTCGCCTATTACCTTGAACATCAGAAAGAAGTAATCAGGCGCCGTTCCGAGTACGATTTAAGGCGTGCCGAAGAGAGACTGCATATTGTTGAAGGGTTAATGACTGCCCTCGATCACCTTGATCAGGTAATCGCTTTGATCAGGGCTTCTAAAGATGCCAATGTTGCCCGCGCCGGCCTGATGGATCTGCTCGATTTATCGGAAAAGCAGGCCCAGGCTATTCTTGATTTACGCCTGCAGCGCCTGACCCAGCTTGAGATAAGTAAGCTGGTTGAAGAACAGCACCAACTGCTGGAGAAAATCGCCTACCTGAAAAGCGTTTTGGCGGATGAAAACCTGGTCCTCGGCATTATCCGTGATGAACTGGCCCTCATTGGGGCCAAACATGGTGATGATCGGCGCACCCAGATTGTGGCTGATGAAGGTGAAGTTGTTCTGACAGATCTTATCTTCCAGGAAGATGTTGTTTTAACCTTGACCGATCGGGGCTATATTAAGCGGCTTCCACTGACAACTTATCGCAGCCAGCACCGTGGAGGACGGGGTGTTATGGGCATTCAGACCCGTGAAAACGATGCGGTTGAACAATGCCATGTTGCTTCAACTCACGATAAACTGCTCTGTTTCAGCAATAGGGGCAAGGTTTATCTTTTACAGGTTCATGAAGTTCCTGAGTCAGGCCGCCAGTCACGCGGAACGGCCCTGGTAAACCTTTTGCCGCTTGAAGAAAAAGAGATTATCACGGCCACATTGCCAATCAGCGAATTCAGCGACGATCGCTACCTGCTTATGGTAACGAAACGGGGCATGATCAAGAAGACTTCGCTGCATGAATACAGAAATACCCGCAAAAACGGACTCACTGCACTTAATCTGGCCGAGAGCGACGAACTGATGGCGGTTAAACTGACTGATGGCCAGAATGAAGTAATTGTTGGCACCAGCGCCGGCCTTTTTGTCCGTTTCCCGGAAAACCAGGTTCGCCCGATGGGACGCGCCGCCAGAGGGGTCAAGGCAGTATCGCTTGGCGCTGAAGACAGGGTAATTGGGGCAGATCTGGTGACAGAAAACCTGCAGCTTTTAATTGCTTCGGCCAATGGTTACGGCAAGCGGGTTGCGGTCAAAGGGTTTAGCGCTCATCGCCGCGGGGGCAAAGGGATGATTGGTATGAAGACAACCCGGCAGAGCGGCCCCCTGGCCATATTTGTTGTATTAACCGGTAATGAAGAAGAGTTTATGGTTATTACTGAGCGCGGTGTGGTTAATCGCCAGCGGGTAGAACAGGTTTCACTGATGGGCCGCTACGCGCGCGGCGTAACCCTGATCCGCCTGGATGAAAATGATCAGGTTGTAAACCTGGTTTTGCTAGATTAGGTTTTTTTAGGGGAGAGAATTTCAAATGCCAGAGAAAAGAAAAATCGGAATAACAGACACTTCACTACGCGATGCCCATCAATCGCTGCTGGCTACCAGGATGCGCCTGGTTGAAATGCTGCCGATAGTTGAATTGATGGATCAGGTCGGTTACCATTCTCTTGAAGTCTGGGGCGGAGCAACTTTTGATGCCTGCATGCGTTTTCTTGATGAAGATCCCTGGGACCGCCTGCGCCAACTGCGTAAGGGGCTTAAAAATACCAGACTGCAGATGCTGCTGCGCGGTCAGAATATTGTCGGTTATCGCCATTACCCCGATGATGTCCTTAATGAATTTATCAAAAAAGCAGTGGCCAATGGCATAGACATTATTCGCATATTTGATGCCTTAAATGATTTGCGCAATATGGAGCAAGCTTTGCGCTGCACTAAAGAAGAAGGGGCTCACGCCCAGGGAACAATCAGCTATACGATCAGTCCGCTGCACAATAACGATTATTTCATAAGTGTCGGGCAAGATTTAAAAAGCCTGGGCGCCGACTCAATTTGCATTAAGGATATGGCCGGGTTAATTGCACCCTACGATGCGTATGAACTGGTTTCGCGCCTTAAAAGTGAAGTGGGGCTTCCCGTGCAGCTGCACTGCCACTATACCAGCGGCATGGCATCAATGGCCTACCTGAAAGCGGTTGAAGCAGGCGTTGATGTGATCGACACGGCCAATGCCGCGCTCTCCATGGGTGCCAGTCAACCGGCTACCGATAGTATGGTTGCCGCACTACAGGGAACCGCTTACGATACCGGCCTTGATCTAAAGCTGCTGGCAAAGGTGAGTGAGTATTTTCATGGTATCAGCTGCAGTTATGATATTCCCCGTGAAGCAATGGGTGTTGACACAAATGTTCTCAGCTACCAGATTCCCGGCGGCATGATTTCAAACCTCTCTTCGCAGCTGGCTGAGCAGCAGGCAACGCACCTGCTAAAAGAGGTGCTGGCTGAAGTACCCAGGGTGAGGGCCGATCTTGGCTACCCGCCCCTGGTGACACCAAGCAGCCAGATTGTAGGCAGTCAGGCTGTAGTCAATGTTCTTACCGGAGAGCGTTACAAAATGGTTTCAACCGAAATAAAAAACTACCTGCGCGGTCTGTACGGTAAACCGCCGGGCGAGATCAACCCTGATCTGCTAAAAAAGATTTTAAAAGACGAGCAACCGATCACCGGCCGGCCGGCTGACTTATTAAAGCCGCAGCTTGAAGAAGCCCGTAAAGAGATTGCCGAATATCTTGAACAGGATGAAGATCTTCTATCCTATATTATCTTTCCCAATGTCGCTATTGACTTTTTTAAAAGACGCCGGGGTGAGCTGCCCCCTTTGGAATTGAACAGCAGCTGCGTTAACGGTCAGGTTGTAAACTCTGTAAAAGAAAATAAAAGAGATCAAAGAGACCTGCAGGATGATGCATTCTTCCATGTGGATGAAACCCTGATCATCGATGAAGATGATTATAAGGTTTACCCGGCCGGGTAGCCGCAATGGCAAAAATAGCCTGGATCTGTTGACATTGCAAGCCTTGAAAGCTATAATAAAAGCCAATCTTTTACTGTAAAGGCGACGAAGGACAGGAGTAAGCAATTTGCTTTTCCCAGAGAGCCGGGGCAGCTGAAAACCGGTAAAGCCAGTTGCTGAAAGTCGGTCCGGAGCCGCCCGGCTGAACAATTTTTTAGGCCGGGCCGGGTTGATTCCGTTATCAAAATCACTGAGAAGCGATTTCCTTAGCTTTTTAAAGGGAATCGTATGTAAAAAGGGTGGTACCGCGAAGGAAGTCCCTTCGCCCCTTTGGGCGAAGGGTATTTTTATATTCTTATCTAACCAATAGATCTTAACAGGGAGGCTCACTATGCGTAGTCATAAGGTAACCATGGGCGTCGACCGGGCGCCGCACCGTTCACTTTTTAAGGCATCCGGTTTTCACCCCGAAGAATTGAAGCGTCCGCTGGTCGGAATTATAAATTCTGCCAATGAGATCGTGCCCGGACACGTTAACCTGGACAGCATTGCCGGTGCGGTGAAAACCGGTGTCCGTATTGCTGGTGGCACCCCGATTGAATTCCCCACGATTGCTGTCTGCGATGGTATTGCTATGAATCATGCCGGAATGCATTATTCGCTGGCCAGCCGGGAAATTGTTGCTGACAGTATTGAAGTAATGGTTGAAGCCCACTGCTTTGATGCACTGGTATTTGTCACCAATTGCGATAAAATAACTCCGGGAATGATGATGGCCGCTGCGAGACTTGGCCTGCCGGCAATCATGGTCAGCGGGGGTCCAATGCTGGCCGGTGATTATAATGGTAAAAAAGTTGATTTAAGCTCTGTCTTTGAAGGAGTCGGAGCGGTCAGAGCCGGCAAAATGACGGCAGACGAGCTTGAAGACATGTCTGGAAAAGCTTGCCCCGGATGCGGATCCTGTGCCGGCATGTTTACCGCCAACTCGATGAACTGTATGGCAGAAGCTCTTGGCCTGGCCCTGCCCGGTAACGGAACAATTCCGGCGATCAGCGCCGATCGACTGCTGCTGGCTAAAGAGGCCGGTATTAAGGTGATGCATTTGCTGCAGGCTGGAATAAGCGCCGATCAGATTCTTGTTCCGGAAGCGTTTGATAACGCCCTCACAGTTGATATGGCTCTTGGCTGTTCTACCAATACATTGCTGCACCTGACTGCGCTTGCTCATGAGTGCGGGTTCCGGCTCGATTTGAACCGGGTCAATGAAATCAGCAGGCGCACTCCGCAGCTCTGCCTGCTTAGCCCGGCCGGTGCCGATCGCATTGAAGATCTTGGCCGCGCCGGAGGGGTCACCGCAGTAATTAGCGAATTGCTGGCCGCAGGCCTGTTGAACCCGGGCCTGATTACCGTAACCGGAAAAACGATTGCTGAAAATGCTGCCGGCGCAGAGGTCCTTGATCGTGCGGTCATTCGCAGCATAGAAAAACCGTATCGTCAGCAGGGCGGCCTAGCAGTTTTGTTTGGCAATCTCGCTCCGGAGGGAGCGGTTGTTAAGCAGGGAGCCGTCTCAGAGTCAATGCAGCAATTTACCGGCTCGGCAAAAGTCTTCGATAGCGAAGAGAGCGCGGTAGAAGCAATTAATAAGGGTTTAATAACCGCAGGGAGCGTTGTCGTTATCCGCTATGAAGGCCCGCGTGGTGGTCCGGGAATGCGCGAAATGCTCGCCCCTACTTCTGTTCTTGCCGGTATGGGTCTGGATGAAAAGGTTGCCTTGATCACTGACGGGCGTTTTTCAGGAGCGACCAGGGGCGCTTCAATCGGTCACGTTTCCCCTGAAGCTGCTGCAGGCGGATTAATTGCCCTGATCAAAGACCAAGATCAGATTGCCATCGATTTGCCAGGGCATTCATTGATATTAAAAGTCTCAGAGGAAGAGCTGAACAGCCGTCGCCAGGCCTGGGTAAGGCCTGAGCCAAAAATTAACCGGGGCTACCTGAAGCGTTATGCCAGCCAGGTTTCATCGGCCGGTCGGGGCGCAGTTCTTGGTGAGGTAGCCACTTCAGAAACAGGTGATCTGCAATGAAAAAAATTATGACCAAAGGGTCGGCGATGATTATGTCAGCCCTGGAAAAAGAGGGAGTCGAAATCATTTTCGGTTTTCCCGGTGGAGCGGTCCTTCCTCTCTACAATACACTCTATGATTCTCCGATCAGGCATCTGCTGGTGCGCCACGAGCAGGCTGCGGTGCACGCAGCCGATGGCTATGCCCGGGTAACCGGGCGCCCGGGGGTTGTTTTTGCCACTTCAGGCCCGGGGGCGACCAACCTGGTCACCGGTATCGCCAATGCCTACATGGATTCTGTTCCACTGGTTCTGATCACCGGGCAGGTGGCCAGTGCCTTTATCGGTACCGATGCTTTTCAGGAGGCCGATATTACCGGGATAACCCTGCCTATAACCAAGCATAATTACCTGGTTAAAGATATCAAAGAGCTGCCGGGCATTCTGGCTGAAGCTTTCTATTTGGCTTCAACCGGCCGGCGCGGACCGGTTTTAATCGATATACCTAAAGACGTCTTTGATCACGAGGCTGTCTTTAACTATGACTGTCACTGTGACATTCCAGGCTACAAGCCAACCTACGAAGGGCACGCCGGTCAGATTAGCCGTGCGGTTAAAGCTATTCGCGATGCTAAACGCCCGGTAATTTTTGGCGGTGGCGGCCTGATTAGATCCGGAGCCTCTGCTGTTCTGCGGGAACTGGCTGAACAGGCTCAAATTCCGGTTATTCTTTCCCTGATGGGTTTAGGGGCTTACCCCGGTGACGGCGAGCTGTTCCTTGGTATGCCCGGTATGCACGGCTCAGTAACTGCCAACTATGCCCTCACCGAGGCAGACCTGATCATTGCTGCCGGGGTACGTTTCGATGACCGGGTAACCGGAAAATTAGATGCCTTCGCCAATCATGCAAAAATTGTGCATATCGATATCGATCCGGCTGAGATCGGCAAAAATATTAAGATTGATATTCCCATAGTCGGAGATGTCCGCCTTGTCTTAGAAGAGCTAATGCGCAAGTTGCGCCCGGGAAATACGGCAAAGTGGCTTAAACAGATTGCTGCCTGGCAAAGGGATTATCCCATGCCGCTTGGAATGATCAATGCAGCAACACTGAAACCTCAGTTTGTAATCAGAGAACTGAGCCGCCTGAGCGGTGAGAATACCATTGTTGCCACCGACGTCGGACAGCACCAGATGTGGTCGGCTCAACATTTTATCGTTCGTGAACCAAACACCTTCCTTACTTCAGGAGGGCTCGGAACAATGGGCTATGGCTTCCCGGCTGCAATAGGCGCCAGGCTTGCGGCACCGGATAAAAAAGTTATCTGTATTACCGGTGACGGCAGTTTCCAAATGAATATACAGGAACTTACTACCGTGGTCCACAATAAACTTGATATGACGATTGCCCTGATCAATAACGGTTACCTGGGAATGGTGCGCCAGTGGCAGGATATATTCTACGACAAGCGCTATTCTCACACCCTGATGGAGGGTAACCCCGATTTTGTTAAAGTGGCAGAGGCCTTTGGTCTGAAAGCGATGAGGGCGACCAATGATCAGGAAGCAACCGCCGCGATAGAGCAGGCGCTGAAGATGAAGGGGCCGGTTTTAATTGACTTTGTTGTCGACCCTGAGGAGAATGTTTACCCCATGGTGGCGCCGAATCACCCGATCAATGAGATTATTGTCGGAGGTGATCAATAATGAAACATGTTCTGGCTGTTATCGTAGAAAACAAGGCCGGTGCGCTGACCCGGGTATCGGGGCTTTTCAGCCGCCGCGGGTTTAACATCGAAAATATTACTGTTGGTGAAACTGTAACTCCCGGAATTTCGCGGATGACCATTACCGTTGAAGGCAGTGAAATGCTGATTGAGCAGGTGACAAAGCAACTGCATAAACTGATCAACGTCATTAAGGTCAGCAATCTATCCCACGAACCTTCAGTGATGCGTGAGCTGATGCTGATAAAAGTTAAGGCAGAAACGGGAAACCGCAGCGATATCCAGCAGATTGTGGAGACTTTTCGTGGAAAAGTGGTAGATGTTTCGCCAGATTCAATGATTATTGAACTGACCGGCAATGATGATAAGCTGGAGGCGATTAAAATGATGCTGCAGCACTTTGGCATTAATGAGATCGTCCGCACGGGAAAAGTGGCACTGCTGCGCGGTTCTAAAGTTACGCGCGAAACCTAAATTTTTAGAAAGATGGTGGATGATGGCTGCTCAAAATGGTTCAACAATGGTAGAGAAGATACTGGCCGCGAAAGCCGGAAAAGATAAAGTTGTGCCGGGTGACCTGGTTAACGTTCAGGTTGATCTCGCCCTGGGCAACGATATTACAGCTCCGGTAGCCATAAAAGAATTTGAACGCTTCGGGCTCGACCGGGTCTTTGATCCCGATAAAATTGTTCTGGTCCCAGACCATTTTACCCCCAATAAGGACATTGCCGCTGCTGAACAGGCCTTATTACTGCGCCGCTTTGCTGAAAAATACTCGATCAAGCATTATTATGAAGTTGGCCGCATGGGCATTGAACACGCCTTGCTGCCAGAACAGGGCTTGGTTTGGCCTGGCGCAATCATCATTGGAGCCGATTCACATACCTGCACTTACGGGGCCTTAGGCGCATTCGCCACCGGTGTGGGCAGTACTGATCTTGCCGCGGCGATGGCTATCGGCGAAGCCTGGTTTAAAGTGCCGTCGACAATGCGTTTTGAATACAATGGAACGCTGCCCAAATGGGTCGGCGGAAAAGATCTGATTCTGCTTACTATCGGTCGCATTGGGGTAGATGGAGCACGCTACCGGGCTATGGAATTTGCCGGACCGGCCATTGAACAGTTATCGATGGACGGCCGCCTGACAATGGCTAACATGGCTATTGAAGCCGGCGGCAAGTGCGGCTACGTGCAGCCGGATGAAACAACATTTGCCTACTTAAAGGGACGGGTTAATCACCCCTATACAGCTGTCTATAGCGATGACAATGCTGTTTATGAAGAAATATTCAGTTTTGATGTTTCCAACCTTGAGCCGCAGATTGCTTTTCCCCCGTCTCCGGATAATGTTCGGCCGGTATCAGAAGCTGCCGGTATTGAACTGCAGCAGGTTGTGATCGGTTCCTGTACCAATGGCAGAATCGAAGACCTGCGCATTGCCGCGTCCGTGATCAAGGGTAAAAAAGTTCACCCCAAAGTCAGGCTGCTTGTCATTCCCGCTACCCAACTGATTTACCGTCAGGCCCTGGAAGAAGGCCTGCTAACCACCTTTATCGATGCCGAAGCAGCCGTAAGCACTCCGACCTGTGGCCCCTGCCTTGGCGGCCATATGGGCATTCTGGCGCGGGGTGAAAAAGCGCTGGCCACAACGAACCGCAACTTTATCGGGCGAATGGGTCACCCCGAAAGCGAAGTATACCTTAGTGGCCCGGCAGTTGCCGCCGCTTCGGCTGTAGCGGGCAAAATAGTGCACCCCGAGGAGGTAAGCTGATGATATTTGAAGGTAGAATCTGGCGTTTCGGCGACAATATTGATACTGATGCAATTATCGCTGCCCGTTATCTGAGTACTACAGACCCGCTGGAGCTGGCTAAACAGCTGATGGTCGATATTAAACCTGACTTTCCCGGGTTGGTTTTGCCCGGCGATATACTGGTGGCCGGCACCAACTTTGGCTGCGGCAGTTCGCGCGAACATGCGCCCCTGGCCATTAAGGGTGCGGGAATATCCTGCGTAATTGCCCGCAGTTTTGCCCGTATTTTTTATCGTAACTCGATTAACATCGGTCTTCCAATTCTGGAATGCCCGGATGATTTAACTTACCTGCAATCTGGCGTTGATAAACTAGAGGTGAACCTTGATCAGGGCGTAATCACCCACATTCAGAGCGGCCTCAACTACCAGGCTGCCCCCTTCCCGCCCTTTATGCAGGAGATTATCAGTCGCGGAGGGCTGGTTGAATATGTCATGGCGCGCTTGCAGAACAGCGCCTGACAGCTATTTTCTATTTGCAATTTTTTTGTGATAATGGTAGGGTGTAACCGGAGGGAAAGTGGTATTTCTTAAGCTTAAAAGTGCTGTTTCCTTCCCTCTCCGTTTTATTGTCAGGCTATAATACTTCAACCGGCCGCGAGGCTTGAGGTCGGACGATCTTGAGGAGGCACATACGTTGAAAAAGTACACCAGCGAAAATATTCGCAACGTAGCATTTATCTCCCACGGCGGTGCCGGTAAGACATCTCTTACCGAGGCACTGCTTTTTACGTCGGGGGCGGTAAACCGTCTGGGGAAAATCGAAGCAGGGACCACAACCACCGATTTCGATCCCGATGAAATAAAAAAGCAGGTTACCATCAATGTCGGGCTTGCGCCGCTTGAATGGGACGATATCAAGATCAACCTGCTCGATACACCCGGGTATTTTGACTTTATCGGTGATGTTTTAGGTGCGCTGCGGGTTGCCGACTCTGTAGTTACCGTAGTGTGTGCCGTTTCAGGGGTTGAAGTAGGCACAGAGAAAGTGTGGGGTTATGCCGACGATTTCAATCTGCCCCGCTTTGTTGTAATTAATAAGCTCGATCGTGAAAACGCCAACTATGAAGGAACACTGGAGGAACTGCGCAGTCATTTTGGACTGAACGTTGCGCCCCTGCAGATGCCGATTGGAAAAGAGACTGAATTTAAAGGAGTAGTCGATCTGGTTACCCAGAAAGCGCTTCTGTTTTCTGATGATGGTATGAAAATGACCGAGGCGGATATCCCGGCAGAATTGGTTGATCAAGCCCAGGATTTAAGAGAAAAGCTGGTCGAAGCGATTGCTGAAGCAGAAGACAGCCTGCTTGAAAAATACCTTGAAGGAGAAACCCTTAACGATGAAGAGATCAATATGGGCCTCCGCCAGGGAGTGCTTAAAGGCAAGATTGTTCCGGTTCTTTGTGCTGCAGCTACTAAGAATTACGGTATTCAGCCGCTGCTTAACCTGATAAAACGCTACCTTCCCTCACCGCTTGATCAGGGTGAAATGAAAGGGCACCTGCCGGGCAAAGAAGATGAAGTTATCCGCAAGCTCAGCCCGGGTGAGCCACTCTCAGCTTTTGTCTACAAGACCCTGGCTGACCCCTATGTTGGCCGTATTAACTTTTTCCGCGTTTATTCCGGAATGATTAAGCCCGACAGCCAGATTTTCAACTCAACTAAAGATGTTACAGAGCGCTTCGGACAGGTATTCTCAATGCGCGGGAAAAACCAGATCAGCATGGAAGAAGTAGTTACCGGTGATATAGCCTGCGTGGCAAAACTGCAGGAGACAGCAACCGGTGATACGCTTTGTGATCGCAGTAAGCCGATTGTCTTTCCGGCGCTGCAGTTTCCTGATCCGGTAATCTCTTATGCTGTTGAGCCGAAAACAAAGGGTGATGAAGATAAAGTTATGAGCGGCTTGTCGCGTTTTCTAGAAGAAGATCCGACTTTCCGCCTTGAAAGAAGAGCTGAAACCAAGCAGACAGTTATTTCAGGCCTTGGAGAGTTGCACCTCGAGATTATCGTCAGCCGACTGGCTCAAAAATTCGGCGTAGAGGTAGATTTTACAACGCCGAAGATACCATATAAAGAAACCATTCGCGGTCAGTCGCGGGTTGAAGGTAAACACAAGAAACAGTCTGGTGGTCGTGGTCAGTTTGGACACGTCTACATTGAAATGGAACCGGCTGAAACCGGCCAGGGCCTTGTTTTTGAAGATAAGATCTTCGGCGGTTCGGTGCCGCGCCAATACATACCGGCTGTAGAAAAAGGTGTTCGCGAAGCTATGGATGAAGGCGTTGTTGCCGGTTACCCGGTTGTCGACGTGGTTGTCAAACTGGTAGACGGTTCTTACCACACTGTTGACTCCTCAGAAATGGCTTTCAAAATTGCTGCCTCGCAGGCCTTCAAAAAAGGTATGGAACAGGCTGGTGCGGTTTTACTTGAGCCGATTCTTAATGTTGAAGTTATCGTTCCTGATGCTTTTATGGGCGATATTATGGGTGATTTGAACAGTAAACGGGGCCGCATCCAGGGGATGGAGCCTGAAGGCGGGTTGCAGAAGATCCGCGCCCAGGTGCCCATGTCTGAAATGTTTAAATACTCGATTGATCTGCGCTCAATGACCCAGGGTCGGGGCTTTTTCTCGATGGCTTTTTCTCACTACGACGAAGTGCCTCACCAGGTGGCCGAGCAGGTTGTTGCCGCCGCAAGAGCGGCGAAAGAAGAACATGCTTAAGAACGCTTTTACATTTTAACAAATTAAGGGGCAGCCGGATGGCTGCCCCTATTAAATATCTTTGCTATGAAGTGCCTGGTTTTAGCGGCCTGTCATGCGGCGCAACCTGCCTGTCGCTTTACCCAGAACCCAACCGGCAAAAGAAAAGAGCGGCATCATATCATCAGCAGCCCATATGGCGTGTGCCTTATGGTGGGCCAGCCAGGGCCTGATCACCTGGCCGACGGTCAGCTGTTTCTTTTCCAGGTAAGCCTTTACGCTGATAGCATCTTCGTAAGCATGCCAGAACGCCCACGGTTGGTCTTCCGTCAGGTGAAAAACAGGCAGCGGATCACCAATTAAATCCCTGTACATGGCATAAGTGAATTCCACTCCGCATTTATCAAAAAGAATATTCAGGGTGCTGAGGCGGGCATTTATTTCTATTAAGTAATAACGACCTGTCTGCGGATGTTTTTTAAACTCGATCTCACCGTAGCCGCGGTAACCGATGCGCTTCATATAGTCTAAGCCCAGGTCGACCAGCTCCTGGACATGAAGGTGGTGAGTCAGGGTTGATGAACCGAAATTGATCGGAAACTGGCGCAATTTCTGGCCGGTAAAAGTGTGGGTTGCTTCACCCTGCCTGTCAACATAAAGATCAAAAACATACATATGATCGTCAAAGCCGGGAATGACCTCCTGGACCATCACTTCCAGATCGCTGGAGCGGGCAGTTTCAAGCGATGAGAGCAGATCAGCCTTACTGTCGGCAAAAAGGCATTTTTGCCTGAAAACCCTGACAAACTTATGTGAAAGAGCCGGTTTAATGATACAGGGGTAGTTAATTTCAGCAGCTATTTTAGCAATATCTGAATTCTGATCAACGACAAAAGTTTGTGGTATGCACAGATCGTGCTCGCGGGCCAGAATACTTAAGCCCTTTTTATCAATAATCTGCTCTAATAAGCCTGCAGGCATCTCCGGAAAGCGGTAATAGGTTTTTAGTTCTTTGGCATGGCGTGAAATGAGCAGAGCGTAACTGTCTGCTGTAGCCATCAGAACGGGACGTTCTGAAAATTCACGACCCAGCTCAAGCAGGAATTCGAAAAGGGCTTCCTCGCTTAAGTTAATGTCCGGGCAAAGTATTTTGCGGGTCACGTAACGGGAAGAAAGCGCATAGGCCGTGGGAAAATGATAGTCCAGCGCATATACGGGGACACCCCGGCGGCCCAGGCTGCGAATCGCTCCTAAGGCGGTGTAAAAATTTGCTCCTAACAATACTACCGGTGGCTGCATCAGTGCCGAAACCTTCTCTCTGTTTTATTAATTAACAGTGCTGGCCCGGGCGGAAATGCTTAGCCCGCATGGTCGCAACTGTTTTTGATTATACTGCAACTCATTCTTTTTCGGTATACTTTCGTTATAAATAGTACATTGTTATGAGGTTTTCGCAGGTATGGTATAATTTATCCATCTATAAAGTCGGAAACGGCAGCAGATATGGGGTCGATCTAAAGTGCAAAAACAGAGAGTAGCAGTTATTTTTGGCGGAAGATCCGGAGAGCACGTGGTCTCACTGCGTTCCGCAGCCTCGGTTATGGATGCAATTGACAGGGAACGCTTTGATGTTGTGCCCGTTGGCATAACCAGGGAAGGGTCCTGGCTGGCCGGCCCAGATGCCTGGCTTTCGCTTTGGGAGCAACGTAATCCTCTGAATGCAACCGCGGCAACATTGATTACTGATCCGGCCCATCCGGGCCTGTTGGTGCAGTCAGCCCTGTCTCCAACTGAGTGGAGCCATGTCCCGCTTGATATTGCCTTTCCGGTTTTGCATGGCACCTACGGAGAAGATGGTTCTATCCAGGGCCTCTTAGAGATGGCTGGTATCCCCTATGTCGGGTCAGGTACTCTGGCCTCAAGCACAGCGATGGATAAGGCCGTAATGAAAGAACTGTTTAAGCAAAATGGCCTTGTGGTTGGCGAATATATCTATTTTTTTCGCTGGCAGTACCGGGGTCACGAAGAAGATTTTAAGCAGCAGGTTGGCACAAAAATACAATTACCATGTTTTGTAAAACCCGCCAACCTCGGCTCCAGTGTTGGCATATCCAAGGTTCACTGTGCAGAAGAGCTTGATGCCGCAATTGAAGAAGCGCTGCGCTACGATGACAAAATAATTGTAGAGGCAGAGATCAAGGGCCGGGAAATTGAATGTGCTGTCTTGGGCGATATCCAGGTTGAAGCATCGAGACCCGGTGAAGTCATTCCCTGCAATGAATTTTATGACTACCAGGCAAAATATATTGATGATCGTTCCGAACTGGTTGTGCCGGTAGAATTTGAAGCGGGCCTGGAAAGCAGGATACAGGAACTCTCCTGCAGGGCTTTCAGGGCGGTGGAAGCAAGTGGCCTGGCACGGGTCGACTTCTTTGTTAACCCCGCCTTAGATTCAGTGATCATTAACGAAATTAATACCATGCCAGGCTTCACAAGTATCAGTATGTACCCAAAAATGTGGGCAGCCAGCGGAATCGGTTACCGGGAATTGATCAGCAGGCTGCTTGAACTGGCAGTAGAGCGTTTTGAGCGTCGCCGGGCTCTACTGGCAGCGCCTCCCGAATAAAGCGGATAAAGGAGTGGGAGCAATCACAGAGCATCAAAAGACCCTTTTTGAAGTAATCAGTGAGCAGTCTGATTTGGAACAGCCTGCCGTTATTGCCGAAAGAGCAGATTCCGTTCAGCAGCTGGCTGAATTAAAAGAAACCTGCCTGAAATGCCTGCGCTGCTCACTGCGGGAAGGGTGTCAACAGGTAGTTTTTGGCGACGGTAACCCCCAGGCCCGCCTGATGCTGGTTGGAGAAGGGCCGGGGGCAGATGAAGACCGCATGGGCATACCTTTTGTCGGACGGGCCGGGCGGCTGCTTGATAATATCCTCGCTGCTTCTGCGATCAAACGTGAAGAAGTTTATATAGCCAATGTTGTTAAGTGCAGGCCTCCGGCAAATCGGGCGCCTCTTCCGGCCGAAACAGAGGCCTGCCTGCCTTACCTGGAAAAACAGATTAAACTGATTGATCCGAAAATCATTATTTGCCTTGGCGCCTCTGCGACGCGCACAATTATGGATAAGAACGCTGCTATTACCCGTTATCGAGGACAGTGGCACGAGAAAGGCGGGCGTTCCTATATCGCAACATTTCACCCCGCTGCTTTGCTTCGTGATCCCGGTAAGAAAAAAGATGTCTGGGAGGATTTTAAAAAGGTAATTGACCGCTATAATCAATAAACCAGGGGAGGGTTTGGCTGATGGGTAGTGATTTGGTTCTTATCGTTGATGATGAAAAAACGCTTGTTAAAGCGCTTACCTTTAATCTTGAAAAAGAAGGCTTCAGGGTTGAACAGGCCTATAACGGAGAAGAGGCTTTACAGAAAGTTTTCGAACTGAAGCCGGACATAGTGGTTCTCGACCTGATGCTGCCGGAGGTAGATGGCTTCGAGGTCTGCCGCCGCATTCGTAAAAAACTTGATGTGCCAATTATTATGCTTACTGCCCGCAGTGAAGATATTGACAAAGTACTTGGCCTCGAACTGGGCGCTGACGATTACCTGACCAAACCTTTCAACTCCAGGGAACTGGTGGCCAGGATCAAGGCGATCTTAAGACGTTCTGTCGTGCGGGACGAAGAATCGAAGAAGCAGATCCAAATTGGCAGGTTGCAAATAGATCTTCTTCAACACAGGGTACGCCTTGACGGTAAGGAGATTGGCGTAACTTCCAAAGAGTTTGCGCTGCTCAGCTATCTCTCTGCCAATGCCGGCAATGTCTATTCAAGGGAGCAGCTCCTGGAACAGGTCTGGGGCTATGATTACTACGGCGATGTGCGCACTGTTGATGTCCACATCCGGCACCTGAGAGAAAAGCTCGAAGATGACCCAGGTAACCCCGGGTTGATCATTACAGTCTGGGGAACCGGCTATAAAATCAGGGAGGATCTTTAATGAGCAGGTTTTACAGCATTCGTTTCCGCCTGACGGCCAACTTTTTGGCAATTATTATGGCGGTGATGCTTATAATCAGTTTTTTTCTATACAGCACTCTTGAACGCTACTATATGAACAACCTTCTGGATAGTCTTGAACGCTCCGGTTACCTTGCATCAGACTTTGTAGTCGGTCATCTGCGCGGTCAGGTCGACTCTGTCCGTTTAAGCACTCTTGCAGAAAATATGAGCCGCCAATCGCAGGCAAGAGTTATTTTCATTGATCAATCGGGAATTGTAGTGGGTGACTCGACACGTGTAGGGGGTCTGCTTAACCAGAGCATCGATCATGACGATGTCCGGGCTGCCCTGGATGGTTCCGTAAGCAGCAGCATAAGCTACAGCGAAGGCATTCAGCACGATGTGCTGCAGATGGCTGTTCCGGTTAAAGAGGAAGGCGCAGCGGTAACCGGTGCAGTCTTTATGTCCGCTTCGCTGCTAGATGTTTATCGCACTCTCAACGATATCCGGCGCTTCCTCTTTATGGCCACGCTTCTGGCGATGGCGGTGGTGGGGGGCGGTTCCATTGCCCTGGCCCGCCGCTTTACCGGCCCCCTTGAAGAGCTAACAGCCGCGGCCAGAAAGATGGCTGAAGGAAAGCTTGATCAAAAGATAGCTTTCAGATCGGGAGACGAGATCGGGCGCCTTGCCGAACAGTTTAATGTTATGGCGAAGCGTTTAAACTACTACACTAACAACCTGAAAAAATTTGCCGCCGATGTTGCCCACGAGGTGCGGACGCCTTTAACCACCATGAGCCTCTTGACTAAGGCTTTAAAAGAACACGAGATGGAGCCAGAGCAGCAGCGAGAGTTCATTGAAGATATCGACAATGAGCTTGAACGCATGATTGCTTTAGTCAACGATCTGCTCGAACTTTCAAAGCTTGAAAAGAATAATGTGGAGACAGAAGATATTATCATAGATCATTTCCTGGAGAACGTGGTTGGTGAAAGCCAGTACCGTTTTGCAGCTGCCGGTCTTGATCTTAATTTTGTAGAGCCCGCTGAGAATTTAATAGTTTCTGTTGCCCCGCTTCAGCTGCATCAGGTAATTGCCAACTTGCTTGATAACGCTTTAAACTATACCCCCGCTGGCGGTAAGGTAAATGTTTCTGTTTACCTGGAAGAAAATGAAATTATTACCAGGGTGGAAGACACCGGTTGTGGTATTCCCAAAGAAGATCAGAGCTACATATTTGAGCGCTTTTTCAGGGTTGACCGGGCTCGTTCCCGCGAAGGTGGCGGAACCGGACTCGGCCTGGCCATAGTCAGTGAGATCGTCATTAAATATGGCGGCAAAGTTTGGGTAGAGAGCGAAGAGGGCCGCGGCAGCAGTTTTTATTTTGCCCTGCCTGCTGTGTTAGAGTAAAGTTGTTATGGAAAGTTAATCAGTAGTCAATACTTTGTTAAAGTATTGACTACTGGGTGTGATAAAATAACTTACGCTTCGGATTGACAGACCTGGGGTGAACATTAATGAAGAAAGCAGAACCTTTTTATTACCTGGTCATGCTGGCCACCCTGTTTATTATAGCAGGGCTGGTTATTTTTGTGATGCAGCTTATCGCGCCGTCCGAGAGCAGTGGTACAGCTGTTGATCCACAGGCTCAGGGCCAGGATGAGACAATATACGATCTCTGGTTTACCAGTGCCGCCATTTACGATCTTAACGTAGATTATAATCTTAGCGGTATTTTATTTAGCACAGACAACAACAGCGTCAGCCTGCTGGACCAGGAACGAAAGTTACGCTGGGATAAACTCTTCACAACTGCACCTCACCAGGCAAAAATATCATCATGTGGTAATTATATAGTTGTGGGCACTGAGGGTGGGCGCCTATTTTTTACCAGCGCCGATCAGCAAACCTCGTGGGATTTTGAAGGAGCCCCAATTGACCTGGTTGCAATATCCCCCAGCGCTTCCTGGATCGCAGTCACCCGTTCGCATCCGGATCAGGAAGTGAGCCACATTGAACTCTACAATCAGGCCGGTGAATTGCAGTGGAGCATTGAGACCGGTCCGGTCGAAAATCTTTATCTATCCAGTGAGTATCTCGATCAGGCTAATATTTTCTTTACGACGATCATTGATGATCAGCCGGAGATAAGTGCTCTTAATCTCAAAGGCGAGCTGCTCTGGTCAAAGGCGGGGCAATCTTTAGTGGCTGTATCGAGATATGGCAGCCGTTTGGCTGCCCTGGAAAAAAATAAGTTGCTGGTTTACGATACGCTTGGCTACAGCTTATGGCAGACAACCCTGCCTTTTGAGATTACAACGATATTGTTTAACCCGCAAAACTATAACCGGGTTTTGGTATACGGAAACAGGGAAGGCGTTGGCGAAAATTTTTACTACTTTGATCTCGCAGACGACCTGCTCTGGATGAAGCGTATTGCTGATGGCTCTCTCTTTGCTTTTACTGCAGATGGACAGAACATTGTTACCAGTTCCTGGCGTCATTTTAAAGAAGATTACACCCAGATGGTATTTTTTGATCGCGACGGAAACGAACTTACCAGCCTTGAAGTTGCTATGCGCATTGAAAAGCTGATTGTATCCGGCCACCCTCACCTGGTCGTTGTTTGCGGTGAAGACGGATATATCGATTTGATTGACATTAAACCCTTGCTGACAGAGAGTAGCAATGGCCTTCGTGAAATGCCAATCTACAGCCCGGTTACGACCGGACTACGTGCTGATGAAACCAAAATTACCCTCTATTTCAGTGATGAAAACTCAAATTTAGTACCGGTTACCCGGTCAGTTCTCCAAACTGACAATCCCTTGCCTGTGGCGCTTGAAGAGTTGATCCGCGGGCCTGCCCGCGGCAGTTCGCTCTACAGGACTATACCGGATAAAGATGTTTCGGTTAATGTTGATCTTGATTTTGAGGCCGGACGTCTTACGCTAGATTTTTCACCGGAATTTATCCAGATGAACGGGTCGGCGCAGAGTATGAATGCCCTTATGTCTCTTTTAAGAACGGTGAGCGCTTTTGCCGAGGTCGATGAAATATACCTGACCTCCGGTGATGTGCCTCTGGAAACATTTGGGAGCATCATTCTGCCCGAGCAGCCTCTCGCACCTTACGAATGGGAAAGATTGATTTATGCGCCGGTGATCAGTGGCAGCCGCTATTATTTACAGCCGCGTGAAGCGCTGGGCGATAACACCCAGGATGTTGATCTGCGCAGCCTAATTGATCAACTCTTGCGGGCCTTTCGTGCCCTGCCCTTTGTTCCCTCAGATCTTGATCTGATCAATCTTGAGATAAGCCCGGAGCAGATTCAGATCAATATGAACCAGGCGTTTCTTGAACTATTTCCTGCAGATCCGGAAGAAACAGAGCGTCTGCAAGCTGCATTGATTCTTGATGCCCTTTTCCTGACTGTTTTTGAAAACAGCTCCTCACAAAGGGTCGAGATTCTGGTTGTTGGTGAGCGTTGGTCACCTCCAGCCGGCTACCCTTCAACCAGCCGTTTTTTTCGTCACCCCTATTACGTCAACCCGGAATAGACGAATTAGAAACAGCAGCTGAAAAATATTTGTCAAGCGTTCACCTATAGCATAAAATAAGTAAAAAAGCGGCGAGGAGATAATTTATGCAAAAACTAAACGAAGAGGTCGGCAGGCTGCTGGCACCGCTGGTAGAACTCGAGCCGGCTGAAGTGATAAGTCTTCTGGAAGTGCCCCCCGAATCATCATACGGCGACCTTGCCTTTCCCTGCTTTGCCCTTGCTAAAACAAGAAAAAAAGCGCCCCCACTGATTGCCCGGGAACTGTCTGATCAATTGGCCGATAAAAAAGGCCAGTTCTGGGAAAAAGTTTCGCCTCGCGGCCCCTACCTCAACTTTCATATTGCGCCTCAGGCCTATGGGCGTGAAGTGCTAAGTCAGGTCTGGACCAAAGGCAGCGAATATGGGCACAGCAACCTTGGTAAGGGAGGCAATGTTCCGATCGACTACTCATCCCCGAATATTGCCAAACCTTTCGGGGTCGGTCATATCCGGTCCACGGTAATCGGGCACTCTCTTTACCTGATCTATAAAGCCCTGGGCTATAACAGTATTGGCATTAACCACCTTGGAGACTGGGGCACGCAGTTTGGCAAATTAATAGTTGCCTTCAAGCGCTGGGGTGCGGAAGGTGAGCTTGAAGCTGATCCGGTAGACTATCTCTACCGTCTCTATGTGCAGTTCCACCAGCGGGCAGACGATGATCCTTCGCTGGAAGATGAAGCGCGGGCCTGGTTTTTAAAGCTCGAAGAAGGCGACGCAGAAGCGGTATCCTACTGGAACCGTTTCCGTCAGCTGAGCCTCGACAACTACGCGTTAATCTATGACCTGCTTGGCATCGAATTTGAGCATTTTCATGGTGAAAGCCATTACAACACCATGCTTGA
>CAYWDA010000037.1:0-22692 GCA_964456945.1 uncultured Syntrophomonadaceae bacterium | reverse complement strand
TCGCTGAAAAAGAAAATTGAGCAGGTCACCTGGGAGAAAAGTAAGCTTGAGACAGTAGTCTCCTCAATGAGCAGCGGCATAATATTGGCGAACTGCGATCTTAGTATAGAATTGATCAACCCGGCTGCGGAAAAACTTTTCGAAATCAGCGCCGATGCGGCAACCGGCAAACCTGTTCAGCTTGCAGTGCGTTACTATACGCTTATTGAAAACCTGAAGGCTGTCTGTTCTGACGGACAGTCACGATCAGTAGAAATGAATCTCTACTACCCGCGTTCTACAATTCTGGAGACCGATATTATACCGATTGAGGATGCCGGACAAAAAGTAATTGGTATGCTGCTCATATTCCATGAACTAACGCAACTGAGGTCTATTGAAAAAATGCGATCTGATTTTGTAGCAAATGCATCTCACGAGTTGCGCACTCCGTTGACTGCAGTGCGGGGTTACACGGAAACAATTTTACATGAGGAATTGACAAGAGAACAGCTGGTTGTTTTTTTAGAGGTGATTGACCGCGAAACAAGACGGCTTTCAAACCTCCTTGATGATCTAATGGACCTGGCTCAGATCGAGAATGAAAAAGGTCTTGTTAAGAAAGAAGTGCTTGATCTAACCCTGCTTATCCATGATGCTGTGCAAAGGATTGAGGAGCAAAGTCGCCACAGAAGCGTAAAAATAGCGCTTGCTTTTCATGAAGCAGCAGTTTTGGTGACGGGTAACCCTGAATGGTTGCGTCAGGCGCTGGTAAATATCCTTGAAAACAGCATCAGGCATGGCAAAGAACAGGGAGAAGTAGCAATCAGGCTGTTCATTGAGGGCCAGGAAGCCGTGGTTGAAGTAGAAGATAATGGGCCCGGAATACCGAACAGCGATCTTCCCTACATCTTTGAACGGTTTTACCGGGCTGATAAAGCGCGTTCCCGGAAAAGCGGGGGTACAGGGCTTGGCCTGTCAATAGTAAAGCATATTATGGAAGCCCATGGCGCAAATTATTCCCTGAAGAGCAACGAAGGTGAAGGGACTACTTTCCGCTTTGCTTTGCCACTGTTAAGGCAATAAACTTTACACCTTTGAATTTAATTAACCCAGATTTAACATTCATTTTACCTATTCTTCCTTGTCATTTAACCTTGCTCGTCTATGATAAGCAAGGTTAAATATTTATTTTCAGGAGGATTAGCATGAATCAGAAAAGGTGGTTAACTGTTTTAGGTTTTGTTTTGCTTGTATCGATGTTGCTTGTAGCTGGCTGTGGCCAGCAGGCCGCTCCGGATGCTCCGACCGATGCACCTGAAGAGGACACTGCGGAAGAGACACAGGAAGCGGTATCAATCATGATTGCCGGTTCAGATTCGGAAGTTAACCTGGTTACCAGGCTGGCGGAAGAATACATGAAAGTCAACCCCCACGTATCGATCGCCGTAACCGGTGGTGGATCGGGTGTTGGTATTACTGCGTTAATTGATGGTACTATTGATATTGCCAACTCGTCACGTCCGATGAAGGATGAAGAAATGGAAGCTCTCAAAACCAATTCGGGTCAGGATACTACCGCTGTTCGTTTTGCGGTTGACGGTGTTGCCGTAGTTGTTAATGAAAACAACCCGGTTACCATGTTGACTGTTGACCAAATTGGAGCAATCTACCGTGGCGAAATTACCAATTGGTCTGAAGTTGGTGGCGAAGATTTGGCCATTACTCTTTACGGTCGCCAGAGCACATCAGGAACCTATGTTTTCTTTATGGAAAAAGTAGTGCAGGCTGACTATTCACCAGAAATGCGAAACATGCCTGGAACCTCTGATATTGTCGAATCAGTAACCAACGATGCAGGCGGAATCGGCTATGCTGCTATCGGCTACGCAACAAAAGAAGGTATCAAAGCATTGGAAGTGTCTGCTGATGCCAGCTCGGAAGCTTTTACTCCGGTTGTTCTGGAAAATGTAACCAGTGGGGATTACCCGCTGACCCGTCCGCTCTACCAGTATTCTGCCGGAGAACCAAGCGAAGCGCTGCTTGATTTCTACCTCTATGAAGTAAGCGAAGCTGGTCAGGCGATTGTTCTGGAAGAAGGTTTCTATCCGATTACCGCAGCAGATATTGATTTCAATAAAGCAGCGTTGGAATAAAAACAGGGTGGCTTCTATTACCGGAGCCGCTTAAAAATAAAGACCCCCTACTATAGTTCTGCAGCCCACTGCTGATTATTCACGGTGGGCTGCAGAACGGCTTGAAAGGAGAATACTATTGCATTCTCTTACAGAAAAAATCATGAAAGCTTTTTTTTTAGTAAGCGGTCTGGCCATTATCCTTTTTCTGGGCGGTATTTTGTTTACCCTGCTTTCTAACAGTATTCCGGCCCTGAATGAAATCGGCATTGGGCCTTTTTTTGCGCCAGATGTTTGGAGACCTGGTGCCTTTGGCGAACCGACCTACAGTATAAATAACTTTATCCTCGGCACATTTATGGTTACCTTTGGCGCGCTGGCTTTTGCTGTTCCGCTGGGGATTGCCGCTGCTGCCTACCTCTCAGAAATCGCTTCTCCCTGGGAAAGGGAACTATTTAAGCCGATCGTTGAAGTGCTGGCCGGTATTCCTTCTGTTGTGCTCGGTTTTATCGGGCTTGTAGTCCTCGGCCCGATCATTGCTAAAATTTTTAATTTGCCCAATGGTATCAACGCTTTGAATGGCGCTATTCTGGTGGGGATTATGGCTCTGCCAACGATTATCACCCTGGCTGAAGACGCGATTACAGCGGTACCAAAAGAATATCGCCATGCATCGCTGGCCCTGGGCGGCACCCGCTGGCAGACTATCTGGAAAGTAACCGTTCCGGCCGCTTTTTCGGGCATTACTGCGGCAAGCATGCTGGGCATGGGCAGAGCGATCGGTGAGACAATGACCGTCTTAATGGTAACCGGGAACATGATTGCCCGTCCTTCCTCCTTTTTCGACTCGGTCAGAACTTTAAGCGCCAATATTGCCATTGATATCGGTGATGTTGCATATCAATCGATTCACTTCCACGCAATATTTTTTGTAGGCCTGGTGCTTTTTATGATCACTTTTGTAGTTAATCTTTTAGCCGATATCTTAATTAACCGCAACCCGGAGGTAAACAAATGAAAACTATGGCTGAAAAAAATGCTAACCGGCAGTGGCGTGGTTTTGAACTGATCGGCTACTGGTTGTTGCGTCTGTCCCTGGTTTTCGTGCTCGTGATCCTTGGCATTATTGTATTCGATATAATTTCCAAAGGCATAGGTGTTATAAACTGGGAATTTATCAGCGCAGCACCGCGGGTTGGCATGACTGAGGGTGGAATATTTCCGGCCATAATCGGCACCCTCTACGTGACCATGGTCACGGTTGCTTTTGCCGTACCGCTAGGCGTGGCTGCGGCAATTTATCTGAATGAATATGCCGTGCAGGGCCGCTTTACAAGACTGGTACGCATGTCTCTGCGCAACCTGGCCGGCGTCCCATCGATAGTTTTTGGCCTTTTTGGCATGGCAGTTTTCGTTAAACTATTCGGCTTTGGCCCTTCGCTGCTGGCCGCCGGCTGTACTCTCGGTTTGCTTACTCTACCGGTAACGGTAACCGCTGCTGAAGAGGCGCTGATCACTGTTCCGCGCTCTTACCGGGCGGGGTCCTTTGCCCTGGGGGCTACCCGCTGGCAGGTGGTGCGCACGGTGGTTCTACCCAGGGCGATTCCCGGTATACTAACCGGAACCATTCTAGGCTTAGCGCGTGCCGCTGGCGAAACTGCCCCGATCCTGGCAACGGGTGCGGCATTTTTCCTGCCCTACCTTCCTGATTCAATAAAAAGTCAGTTTATGGCCCTTCCCTACCACCTTTTCATCATGTCGACCCAGCACCATGCGTTAGCCATAGTACGCCCGATTGCTTACGGTACAGCCCTGGTTTTAGTGACCATTGTCTGCCTGCTTAACCTGTCTGCGGTAATGCTGCGTAAGCATTACCGCAATAAGATGGCAAAAGGCCTATGATAAGGAATAAACAGCTTAACCGGGAAAGGAGTGTTTATAGGTTCTGATTAAGACGAACCTGAATAGCGATGCTGACACTAAATGGATTAATGGATAGTCAGGCCGGGCAAGAAGACCCAACCGTTTTAAAAGATGGTGCTCTGATCGAAACACAGGATAAGGAGTACTTTGAAGTAAGAGTTGAGCATTTGAATTTTTACTACAGTGGCAAACAGGCCCTGTTTGATATTAATGTTGCCGTTAAAGAAAAGGGCGTCGCCGCGTTAATTGGCCCATCCGGGTGCGGAAAGTCAACTTTTCTGAGGGTTCTTAACCGGATGAATGACCTGGTGCCCGGAACCCGTCTGGATGGCAAAATTACTGTCCATGGTGAAGATATTTATGCCCCCACAACAGACGTTGTCGAGCTGCGCAAGAAAGTGGGTATGGTATTTCAACAGCCCAACCCCTTTCCGAAGAGTATATATGACAATGTTGCCTACGGTCCGCGAATTCATGGCCTGAAAAATAAAGAGCAGCTAAATCAGCTGGTTGAAGAAAGCCTGAAAGGCGGGGCGCTTTGGGAAGAGGTTAAAGATCGCCTACATGAACCAGCCCTGGCCCTTTCCGGCGGTCAGCAGCAGCGGCTTTGTATAGCAAGAGCTTTGGCCGTGCATCCGAAAGTATTGCTCATGGATGAACCGACTTCAGCAATCGACCCGATTGCCACCCAGCGGATTGAAGATCTTGTGCGGGAGTTATGTAAAGATTACACGATTATCATTGTAACTCATAACATGCAGCAGGCTGCCCGTATATCAGACAATACCGGTTTTTTCCTGCAGGGCGAAATGGTTGAGTGGGGAAAAACCTCTCAAATATTTACAAAACCGCAGGATCAACGCACTGAAGACTATATTACCGGACGCTTTGGCTAGAGCCGGTTTTCAAAAGGGGTTGTCAGAATGGAAGTAACAGGTTGGAGCGATCGAAAAGTTGTTTTTGAAGAAAAAATGAGCTGGCTGCAGGATAAACTGCAGCAGATGGGAAACCTGGTTGAAAGTGCCATTGCCAAATCGGTAGAGGCATTAAAAACTCAGGATCTGAAGATAGCCCAGGCTGTAATTGATGGTGATGATCAGATCGATGATCTTGAAAGAGAGATAGAGGAAAAAATTCTCGAAGTAATTGCCACCCAGCAGCCAATGGCCAAAGACCTGCGCCGTGTTGCCACCCTCTTTAAAATGATTAACGACCTGGAGCGCATGGCCGATTACGCCACCAGTATTGCAAAAATTACAATGCGTATTGGCAATCAGCCCTTGATTAAGCCGCTGGTTGATATTCCGCGCATGGCTATAATAAGCCAAAAGATGGTAAAACAGGCGCTGGATGCCTATGTGCGCGAAGATGTTGATCTGGCCTGGGCTGTCGGTAAAGATGATGATGAAGTTGATAACTTATATAGCCAGATATTCCGTGAACTGCTGACGATTATGATGGAAAACCCGAAAACAATCACCCAGGCCACCCACCTGCTGTTTGTCGGTCGCTGGTTAGAGCGCATATCCGACCATGCTACCAATATTGCTGAAGAAGTAATCTTTTTGGTCACCGGAGATAAGGTAAAGTTTGAATAAGTAATAAACAAAAAATCCACAGCGATCAGCTGTGGATTTTTTATTTACTTTGTTGGTAGTCACTGATCTTTCTGCCCCGGCTTACGATACCTGGCTTTTTTTGTCGAGCCAGGCCTTCAGGTAAGCAAATATCTGATCTTTTTCCGGTTCATTATGCAGCTCATGGTACAAGTCATCACACAATTTAAGGGTGCATTCTCCGGATACCAGTTTGGCAAGTTCTTCTGATCCGGATGAATAAGCGATGCGATCGGCTGTTCCGTGCATCAGTAACAGCGGCAGATCAATATTTTTTGCCCCGGCCCTGATGTAATCAATAGCCATAAGTGATTGTTTGCCCAGGCGGAAAGAAATCTTGTCGTGGACCAGGGGATCATTCTGGTAGTCAGTTATAACTGCCGGGTCCCGGGAAAGAGCATCCAGTTCAAGCCCTGTTGCCATAGCAGAAGTTGGCAGAATGGATCCGAGGATACGGGCAAGAACAACTTTAACTTTTTGGTCCTCTATTGCTGTGCGCAGCCCGGGGCTGGTAATGATCGCTCCGGCCAATTTGGGACGCCGCTGGATTAGGTAGAAAGAGACCAGCATTCCCCCTAAACTGTGTCCGTAAAGGAAAAGTGGTTTTCCGGAGAAACGTTCTGCGGCCTTTTCGATTAGCATCGAGATGTCATCGGCGTAGTGGTCGTAACTTGCAGTATCTCCACGCTGGCCCCCGGATTTGCCGTGGCCGCGCAGATCGAATGCTGAAACTACATATCCTGCAGTGGTCAGTTTTTCTGCCCAGTCTTTGTAACGGCCGCTGTGTTCTCCTATACCGTGAACCAGGCAGATTACACCCTTAATTTCTCCATCTGGTTCCCATTGCTGAGCATAAAGTGGTAATGCGTCTTTCGCCTGCCACTGCATTTCTTCATGTTTCATATTAATGAGCTCCTTTCAAAATAAGGATCAGCTTTACTGCCTGTTTTTTCGGGCAAATTCACACAGCGGTTGCACCCCCGTCAACTGCGAGCACTTGTCCGGTGATAAAATCTGCTCCACATGAGCATAAAAATAGAGTTGGGTGAACCACATCAGAAACTTCGGCAAGTCTGCCCATCGGGATTCCTTTTAAAATTTCAGCATGGACATCTTCGCTTGACCAAAAAGGAGCACTGAAACCGGTTTTAACCATGCACGGGGCAACAGCATTGACCTGAATGTTGTCTGCGGCAAGTTCAGCAGCCAGCACCCGGGTCAGCATTTCGATGCCAGCCTTGGCTACACCATAAATCCCCATTCCCGGGGCGGAGCGGCAGGCAGCAATGGAGCTGATGCTAACAATTTTACCACGGCCCTGTTCTTTCATAAGCTTTGCAGCGGAGCGTGAGCAGAGGTAAGCCCCGGTAAGGTTGGTTTCAATGATTTTTTGCCAGGTTGACGCACCGGCATCAACTAGAGAGGGGGTTAACAGGTTCATTCCTACATTGTTTACGAGAGCATCTACCCTGCCAAAGCGGGCTTTTGTTTGCTCAAAAAGAATCTCGACCTCTTCTTCCCGGGCAACATGAGCCGCTACGGTCAGCAGGTTGTCGCCTCCCTTAAGTTCGGCGGCAGCGCTGTCCAGTCCGTCCTGCTTGCGGGCGCAGATCGCTACTTTTGCTTTTTCTTCAAGCAACAGGCGGGCCAATTCAAGGCCGATGCCGCGGGAGCCTCCGGTAACGACAAAGACCTGATCGGCTAGCCCGTAACGCGGTTTGCTCATAACATAACCCCTCTCAATAAAATAAGCTCAGTGAACCCTCTATAATAAATTACACGGATATGCATAAAAACCCTTCATTCTTAATGCTCTATTTGCTACTTGCCTGTTTTAGCAGGCTTTTTCACTGTTTTAAGTTTCAATTTCTGAGCTCTTTTGTTAACTGAGGGGGGTTTGATCAGACACTTACGCCCGAAGCCGACCAGATCTTTACGCCCGGTTGTTTCAAGCGCTTCGTAGACCAGGCGGTAGTTTTTCGGGTTTCTGAATTGAATCAGCGCCCTTTGCATCGCTTTTTCATGCGCTGATTTTGGAATGTAGAGCGGCTGCATGGTCCGTGGATCAAGCCCGCTATGAAACATGCAAGTCGAAAGGGTGCCCGGGGTCGGGTAAAAATCCTGAACCTGTTCCGGCCGGTGCTCATGCTTGCGAATGAAAACAGCAAGGTCTACTGCTGCATCTAGATCAGAGCCCGGGTGGCTCGACATAAAATAAGGCACCAGGTACTGCTCCTTGCCCAGCTTCTCGTTTTGCGCTTTAAATTTTTTCTTGAAAGCCAGATAGACATCCCTGCCTGGCTTACCCATCTTATCAAGCACTTTTGGCGAAATATGTTCAGGGGCAACTTTAAGCTGGCCGCTGACATGGTGCTCGCAGAGTTCTTCAAAAAAACTGCTGTCCTGATCCTGCAGCAGGTAATCGTAACGGATTCCGGAACGGATAAATACTTTCTTAACCCCTTCTAGCTTACGCAGGCTGCGCAGCAGCGAGAGATAGTCACTGTGATCTACGACCAGGTTCTCGCAGGGCTGGGGGAAAAGGCACTGCTGATCAGGGCAGGGGCCGTATTTAATCTGTTTCTGGCAGGCTTTATGCCTGAAGTTGGCGGTCGGGCCGCCGACATCGTGTATGTATCCCTTAAAGTCAGGGTCGGCTATGATCATTTTAGCTTCTTCGATAATCGCTTCTTTGCTCCTGGTCTGAATTTCACGTCCCTGGTGAAAGTGAAGTGAACAGAAACTGCACCCACCGAAGCAGCCGCGACTGCTGACCAGGCTAAACTTAACTTCGGTGATAGCCGGCACGCCACCCGCTTTTTCATATACCGGGTGATAATTTCTGGCAAAGGGCAGGCGGTAAACCATATCAAGCTCTTCTGTGCTAAGCAGTGCTGCCGGAGGGTTCTGAATCAGGTAGCCATCAGGGTACGGTTCAGCCAGGGCGCTGGACCTTGTTGCATCAATGTTTTGGTATTGAAGCATAAAGCTTTTCGCAAAAGTATTTTTTGAGGTGCGAACCTGATCATAGGTCGGCAGCAGAATTGTACCGGCGGGGTCGTGTATTTCTTTTACGCGACAGACTGTTCCCCGCACATAGCTGATGTCGCCAATCTTAAGCCCGCTTTGCAGTGCTTCCGCAACTTCAATGATCGCTTTTTCAGCCATGCCGTAGATCAGAAGGTCGGCGCCGGAATCGAGAAGAATTGAAGGACGAACCCGGTCATCCCAGTAATCGTAATGAGCCAGGCGGCGCAGGCTCGCCTCGACTCCCCCTAAAATGATTGCGCTGTCCGGGTATACTTCGCGCACCTTCTTCGCATAGACTATTGAGGCCCTGTCGGGGCGTAACCCTGTACTTCCTCCCGGACTGTAGGCATCAGTTTTGCGCTGTTTTTTCGCCACACTATAATGGTTAACCATAGAGTCGATATTCCCGGCAGTGATTAAAAACCCTAAACGGGGTTGGTCGAATTTCCGGAACTGATCAGGGTTCTTCCAGTCAGGTTGGGCAATGATCCCTACCTTAAAGCCTTGCGCTTCCAGCATACGACTGATGATGGCCACACCGAAAGAAGGGTGATCGACGTAAGCATCACCACTGACCAGGATAAAGTCTGTCTGTTCCCAGCCACGCTCGATCATCTCTTCTTTCGTTATCGGTAAGAAGTTGTCAGGCATATGATCCACCCCAGATCCGGCTATAAACCTTCGTCTTTTTAATTTTGTTGACCGTGCTAAAGCCCAGCTCCATAAACAGGCCAATTGATAGGGCAAAAATAACTGTTCCGATGCCCAGCGGACCGCCCAAGAAGTAGCCGACGGTTGCAACGGTAACTTCAATAAAGGTCCTGATTGTGCCGACTCTGAAGCGGGAAGCCCTGGTCAGGGCCAGCATCAGACTGTCCCGTGGGCCCGCACCGAGGTTGGGACTGATGTAAAAGGCAACACCGAAGCCGAAAAGTACTACACCACAGATATAAAGCACAATGCGCAGCCAGAGCAGTTCAGGTTGCGGCACATAACCGCTGGCGATAACCAGGTCCACGAAGAGCCCCAGGAAGATCATATTAAGGATAGTGCCGATAGAAGGCTTAACTTTAAAAAAGTAGCTAAAGACAATCAGCAGCAAGCCTACCCCCTGCATAACCTGGCCGATCGTAAGGCCAATCTTCGTAGAAAGGCCGATATGCAAAACATCCCAGGGGTTAACTCCTATCCGGGCATTGATCGTAAAAACAATGCCGTTAGCAATAACAAAAAGGCCGCTAAAAAGAGCCAGGTAGCGCAGTAATGTTTGTTGGATTTTTTGTTTGCTAAAAGTTCGACTCATCGTTGCTCCAATCGCTCTGGTAAATTAGAAAGCGTCCCCCTGGCTTAGGGGACCATGCAAAAATTACAAAGTTTCGCTACAGTAGTAGTATATATTAAATCTCTTGTCCATAGTATATCTTAACTGTGTTGAATTTGCGCAGCCCCTTAAAGCAGGTAATTGCGTCATCACCGCAGAAATCTTATTTAACTAAGCGAAGAAGGGTTGATTATATGTTCAAGCTAAAATATGAAGGAGATCTGTTCAGACCACCGAGCGAAGCAGGCAGTCTGATTCTGCAGGCAACAATTGGCTGCAGCCATAACCGATGCACTTTTTGTGCCATGTATAAGCGCAAGAAGTATCGTGAACGATCTCTTGAAGAGATTTTGACCGAGATCAAAGGCGCAGCAAATTATTTTCCGCACACGAAAAGAGTGTTTTTAGCTGATGGTAACGCCCTGGCCATTGCCACTGACAAACTGCTCGAAATTCTGCAGCAGCTTGATAACGCTTTCCCTCTGCTGGAAAGAGTTACCCTTTACGGTAACCCGCACGATCTGCTCGAGAAGAGTATTGCTGAATTTCAGCAGTTGGGTCAAAGCAAACTGGGCATGATCTACTTAGGTGTTGAAAGCGGCAGTGCAAAAGTGCTCGACGCGGTAAAGAAAGGTGTAACCCCGGATCAGATGGCTGCCGGGGCAGCCAAAGTAAAAGCGGCCGGCATTCCGCTTTCGGTCACCGTGCTTAACGGCCTGGCCGGCGTTGAAGGTTCAGTCGAACATGCTGAAGCAACTGCCCGTCTTCTGAACAGAATGGATCCGGAATATATTGGGCTGCTGAGCCTGATAACCGTTCCCGGCACTACAATGCACCGTCAGTTTAAAGAAGGTTTGCTTACTGCGCTCAGCCCCTGGCAGCTGCTTGAGGAAATCAGGATGATCGTTTCCGGGCTCAAACTGACCAATTCGGTTTTCAGGGCTAACCATGCTTCAAATTACCTGCCGCTCAAAGCGACCCTGCCCCGGGATAAAGATTCTCTATTAGCTGCACTTGATCAATTTATCGCCAGAAAAGCGCCCGGATCACTCAAAAGTGAATTTATGCGGGGTCTTTAGGTCAAATGAAAAAAACCAATGCCGTGCGCAAACTTGATAGTATGAAGCTTATTTACCGTCTAAAGAGCTTTGTTGTCGACGAACTTGACCTGAGCGCCGATAGGGCGGCAGAACTGTTGGGAGCACCACTCGGGCAGGTATTCAAGACCCTTATCGCCCGCGGTGATAAGAGCGGCGTTATTGTTGTTTCCATTCCAGGCGGCAGTGAACTTGATCTAAAAGCGCTGGCCAGGCTAAGCGGAAACAAGAGTGTAGAGATGGTTCCTTTAAAAGAAGTGCAACCGCTCACCGGTTACATACGCGGTGCGGTCTCACCCCTTGGCATGAAAAACAGTTACCCCTGCTTTATCGATGAAAGTGCCTTTTCTTACCCGGCAATCATTGTAAGTGCCGGGCTGAGGGGTTTGCAAATTGAACTCGCTCCCCGCGATCTGGCCCTTGCTGCTGCTGCGCATAGTGGAAACCTGATCAGGGCTTAGTTATTTTATCTGCGTAGAGCATGGTCTTCACTTTTTCCCCTAAAACTGTTTCAGCTGAAGCGGTTTCAAACTGCAGGCCGGCGTCAAGGGTGCTATTCATGGCTATATTCAGGCAGCGTTTAGAAGCCTGTACTGCCTCCGCCGGGTTGGCGGCAATTTCAGAAGCCATTTTTTCAGTCTCTTCGAGTAGTTGCTCGGGGCCGTAGAGGTGGTTCACCAGGCCGATGCGCAGGGCTTCAGCGGCGCTGATCCGTCTTCCGGTAAAGATCAGTTCTTTAGCCATTGCCGGTCCGACCAACCGTGGCAGACGCTGGGTACCTCCGCAGTCAGGAACCAAACCGAAAACCACTTCGGGAATGGAAAAAACTGCATTATCTGAGGCCAGCCTGATATCACAGGCCAGAGCCAACTCTAAACCGAGCCCGATACAACCGCCGTTGATGGCGGCAATCACCGGAACAGGAAGCCTTTCTAACAGAGTAAATACACCGCTTACATACTGCAGGCATTCAGAACCGGCCCGCAGCGTTCTGTCACCGAGACAAATGCCCTCAGTGGCAGCCTGGGTAATATCTAGTCCGCCGCAAAAGGCTTTTCCCTTCCCGGTGATCATAACTGCTTTTACCGAGGGATCATGCTTTACAGCCCGGGCAGCCTCTTCCAAAGCTAACCACATTGCACCGTCGAAGGCGTTTGCCTTGTCAGGGCGGTTTAAGGTTATAGTGGCAATAGCATCGGTTATTGTTAATACAATCAGTTCACTATTAAGCATCAGCTTTAACTCCTTTAATTGCCGGACAGCGCAATAATATGGTGAATTTTAGGTTATAGTATTAGCGCAGATCTGTCAATTATTTAGGCTAGACGCCACTTGAGAAATTTGCGGATAAGCATTAAGATTAAAGCAAATAAAGATAATTTAGTGAAGGGGTTGCCCCATATGCTGCTTGATTACGGTTACGATCAAATAGATCTTGCTTTGCCGCCCTCAACACCCTGGGAGGTGATTAAGCCTGCAGCCCTTGAACCGCTAGCGGATCCGCTGCAGAGTATTATAAATGCGCTGCAGAACCCGATTAATTGTCCGCCGCTTGGGCAAATAGTTAAAGCAAACGAAAAAGTGTGCCTGCTGGTTAATGATTCAACCAGGGTGGCCCGCAGCGAACTTTTTCTGCCGCCACTAATTGACACTTTAATTGATGCCGGTATCGATAAAGAAGATCTATCAATCGTTTTTACCAACGGTACTCACCGCCCTTTGACTAAAGCGGAAATGACCGAACTGGCCGGTGAATACGCTGCCGGCCTGGTAGCAATGTATAATCACGACAGTAAAGATAGCGCCGGGCTAATTTATGTTGGCGAGACTTCATTTAAGACTTCAGTTTACGTTAACAGAATGGTCATGGAAGCCGATCGGCGTATTCTGACCGGCAGCGTTGTCCACCACTTTTTTGCCGGTTTCGGGGGCGGTCGGAAAGCCCTGATTCCCGGTGTTGCCGGATGGGAAACCATTCAGAAAAACCACAGCCTGATGCTCGATGACCGGGCTTGCAGTGGCAATCTTGCCGGCAACCCGGTCCATGAAGATTTGCTTGAAGCGGCCTTAATGGTTGGCGGTGATTTTATAGTGAACACTGTTTTGAACGAGCGCAAAGAGCTGCTCGGTGTCTTTGCCGGTGCAATGATCGAAGCCCATGCGGCAGCCTGCAGGCTTGCCGATCAGGCCAACGGGGTTAAACTGAACCGCCTGGCGGATGTTGTTATTGCCAGCTGTGGCGGCCACCCGAAAGATATCAATCTTTACCAGGCGCACAAAGCTCTTGACAATGCTATGGCTGCTTTGAAGCCGGGGGGCAAGCTGATTCTACTGGCAAAATGCCCTGAAGGGGTCGGCTCTGATCATTATCTGAAGTGGGCTTCAAGTTACAGAACCCTGCCTGAACTTGAAGCGGCCTTAAGCAAAGAGTTCGTCCTGGGCGGGCATAAGGCCTATACTATTGCCAGGCTGTTGCAGCGCGGCAGCGTTTACCTGCTCTCCGCTTTGCCGCCCGAACAATCGCGAATGCTCGGCTTTACCCCGATTGCTTCCCTGGAAGAAGGCATCAAGCTTGTTTACGGCGCCAATCAAGATCTTTTCACCTACCTAATTCCCCAGGGCTCACTCTCTGTCCCCAGCTATCATTAAGAAAGCTCGAAAACAGGTCAAATTACCCACCTTTATTGGTATCGACAAGTTCGATCGTTTAAAGCTGCTAAAAGGCAGCGATTGGTGACGAAAATAAAGACGCTCTAGAAAAAAGCACCTGGATTTCTAATAAAAATATTCTGAAAAAAGGAATTTTTGGTTTGATGTGGAATTTAGAATTAACTGAAAAAGGAATGAACTTTATTATAACGGAGCAACGCAGATGAAGCGATTAAATAAATATTCCATTAAGAACGAAGTCTTCCTGCTGGGGCTTGTCTCATCTCTCACTATTCTGCTGGTTTTTGGTTTTTTGCTGACTACCGGCTTTTTTAGTATCAGCGTTAACAGTGCCAGACAAAGTATTAGAGATACCAACCTGCAGATTAACATATTCACTGATCGGTTTTTTTCAGAAATAACCACTACTATCGATATTCTCGCCGGGAACGATGACATTAGAAATTTGCTGATCCGGGATGACCAGACTGCCGAAAGAGCCCTGGCTATTTATAAAAATGTTCTCGAAGCCAACCAGGACATTCTATATGTCTACTCGGGTCATGAAAACGGCCTGCTTTTAATAAACGATTATACGCCACCGGAAGGTTTTGACCCGACAGTAAGGCCCTGGTACCTGGCGGCACTGGATAGTAATCCGCTGACCGCAACCGGTGTTCCCTACCGGGAAGCGAACTCAAATGAATGGGTTATCGCACCGAGCAGGGTGCTCGTTGATGACAACGGAAACCTTTCCGGGGTCATCGCTATCGATATTACTCTTGAAGGCGTTGTGGCTATGCTGGCTCAGCGCCATCTTTTCCCCTCACAGCGCAGCTTTATTTTAGACCAGGATGGCCTGGTACTGATTCACCCCGATGAAAGCATGATCGGTGAAACATTCAGCGTTTTCGACACGAACAGCGATAACCCCCAGAATGAGCTGTCCTATTCAGGTGAAAACGGTACAGTTTGGGCCCATTACAGCACGATAGACTCCACAGGCTGGGTCCTCATCACCGATGTTGAGCGCCGTGAGATAATGGCTCCCATTATCAGGCAAATTCTAAGCTACATTCTTTTAATCATTATCCTAGCAGTGTTGATCGGTATTTTAATGAGCAAGGTATTTGGCAGACGGTTCGCCGATCCATTGCTTGAGTTGGGCAGTCGCGTTTCAGCGATAACCACCGGAAAAAGCGTTGAGCCGATGGCCCGCAGACATTCTAATTATGAAATTATTAAGATCGCCCAAAATATTGAGAAGCTGGCCGAACATTCCCTGAACAAGAAGGCCAACGAATTGCAGACCATCATAGAATCGACAAAAGAAGGCATTCTGGTGGTAAACATGGAGCGTACGGTTGTATATGTGAACTCGCGGTTTAAAGAAATGTGGCGCATAGATGATGCCATTATTGAATCGCGCGATGAAAAGCAATACATCCAAGCAGTTTACGACCAGTTGGAAGAACCGGAAGCCTTTTTTGAAAACAACGATTTGCTTTATGTTAGTGGTAAAAGCGAAACCGGCGAAACCTATTTTAAAGATGGGCGCGTTTTTGAGAGGTTCTCAACCCCTCTTCACGACAATGGCGAGCTAGCCGGCAGGCTATGGAGCTTTCGCGATATTACTGAAAGCAAAAAGGCTGATAAGCAAATTAAATATCAAAATGAGTTCCTGAAACTAATTGCTGAAATATCTGCCGACTTCATCAATACCACTTCAGACAACATCGATGAAAGAATTGATAGTATGTTCGTCAAATGCGGAGTCTTCCTTGAAGTTGACCGGGTTTTTTTATACCAGTTCAGTCCCGATGAAAAATTAGTTAACAATACCCATGAATGGTGCAGCTCCGGTACAAAATCACTCCAGCATGTTATTCAGGACTTCCCTGCTGAATCACTGCAGTGGGTCCAGAAATTCTCCAACAGGCGCAAAGTTATTCACATTCCCGACGTAGAAGCTATGCCTGCAGAGGCAGAAGCAGAAAAAAAGGAGCTGCAGCGGCAGGGGGTTAAATCTCTGGTGGCGGTTCCTCTGAAAAAAGGCAGAGTCTTCCAGGGTTATTTCGGCTTTTCTGCAATGAAAAATAAAATTGATCACGACAGCGACCAGGCCGAAATGGCTCAAATTATGGCAAATATATTGGCCGATGCCCTGATTAAAAACAACATGGAAATAGAACTTCACCAGTCGAACCTCGACCTGGCCAGGTTATCAGCAACAGACAAACTGACCCAACTATACAACCGCTTAAAGCTGGATGAAGTTTTAGAAAACGAGTTGGCCCGGGTTAAGCGCAGCGGACCAGTTTTCGCCGTTATCATTATTGATGTGGACAATTTTAAGGAGGTAAACGACAATTACGGTCATCATCAGGGAGACCAGGTACTGATCGGACTTGCCAATATATTACGTTCCAACCTGCGGGTCACCGACACCTGCGGGCGTTGGGGGGGAGAGGAATTCCTGGTAATTGCCCCTAACAGTTCACTTAAAAACGGTATGCTTGCCGCAGAAAAACTGCGTAAAGCTGTTGAACAGACAATCTTCCCTTCTGGGATTAAGATTACCTGCAGCTTTGGAGTAACAGTAGCAGACCCTGAAGACAGCGTTTCGGCCATCCTGGTCAGGGCTGACGAAGCTCTTTATTCAGCAAAGCGAAAAGGGCGCAACCGCGTTGAGTCGGTGCTCAAGAATACCTTCATCTGATCCCAGCGAAACTCTGCTTAAGTCACGCTGGTTGGAATCTTTATCCACTTTTGTCGTATCAGGCACTAGCGCACCTATACCCCATGTTTTTACCGATACAGATACCGGCTAATAAGCTTTTGGCTTCTTTTTGTAAGCGCTCCGGCTTTTATTGCTTACCGGTTTTTGGCGATAAGCCGGTTTGCCCCGTTTTTCGCTATATTTGCTTTTTTTCGAAACCCATGGTTCTTCCGGGGTAATTTTAACCGGAGTGAGGTCGGGTTCCTTGGTCAGCATCTTCAGGGAAGCGGCCAGCAATGATACTGCATCGGCGTTTTCGAGCAGTTCCAGTGCTAACTCCCTGTATTGCAGTTGATCGCCGTCTTCGATCACCTGCATCAATTTATCTACAGTAAGGCGCTGCTGACCTTCGATTGCTTCATTCATGGTCGGAACGGGTTTGCGGATAATCTTGCGTTTGATAGAGCGTTCGATCTGCTCTAAATGGCTTATTTCGCGATGCGAAACGAAGGTAGCCGCGATACCCGGTTTACCTAATCGCCCGGTCCGTCCGATACGGTGAACGTAATTTTCAGCATCCTGGGGAATGTCGAAATTGTAGACGTGTGTTACCGAACCGATATCAAGGCCCCTTGCCGCCACATCGGTGGCAACCAGAATTTCCGTTGACATGTTTTTAAACTTGCGCATTACGCTATCCCGCTTGGCCTGGGTGAGATCACCATGTATCGCTTCTGCAGAGTAACCGCGCTTCATTAGGGCTTCAAGAAGTTCGTCTACCCTTCTCTTTGTCCTGGCGAAAACAATCGCTGCTTCGGGAGAGTGCAGATCGAGCAGCCGGCAGAGGGCATCAAACTTTTCTTTTTCGTGGACCTGGTAAAAGTACTGCTCTGTGTTCGGAACGGTAATCTCCATCGCTTTAATTCTGACGAACTCAGGCTCGCGCATGAAGCGGCGGGCCAAATCGAGAATCGGCTGCGGCATTGTTGCCGAAAACAGCATGGTCTGCCGTTCTGCCGGAACATCAATCAGAATATTTTCAATATCTTCGCGAAAGCCCATGTTCAGCATTTCATCGGCTTCATCAAGGACCACCATAGACACATTCTGCAGGCGAATCAACTTTCTGCGCATATGGTCCATCAGGCGACCTGGTGTGGCAACGATGATCTGCGGCCTGTTTTTCAGAGCTTTAATCTGCCTTTCGATATCCTGCCCGCCGTAGATTGGTAAAGCTTTAATTTTTTTATACTGGCCGATAGTGTTTATTTCTTCGGCTACCTGCACAGCCAGTTCCCTTGTTGGGGTGATGATCAGACCCTGAATCGGCCCCTGCTCAGAAGAGCACTTTTCGATCATCGGAATGCCGAAAGCGGCAGTTTTGCCTGTTCCGGTCTGGGCTTGCCCGATTATATCGCGGCCCTCCATGGCAATCGGAATTGCCAGTTCCTGGATAGAAGTGGCCTCTTCAAAGCCCATTGAGGTTGTTGCTCTGATTACTGTGTTACTTAAACCAAACTCATAAAAAGTCGACATCTAAAATACAGATCCTTTCAATTGCAATATTTCATGCGTTAAATTTGTTTGTCAATATAAGAAGGGCATCTCCATAAAGACCGGAAATGCCCTTACTCCTACAGTATTATCTTAATTTATATGGCGACAACGTTAGCTGCTTGAGCTCCCCGGTTGCCTTCTACTACTTCGAATTCTACGGCCTGACCTTCTTCTAATGTTTTGAAACCTTCACTCTGGATTGCGGAAAAATGTACAAAAACGTCTTCGCCTTCCTCTGTTTCGATGAAACCGTACCCTTTGTCTGGATTAAACCATTTTACTTTACCTTGCATTTAGTTAATTCTCCTTAAATGTAGAATAGAGCAAAAAGCGGAACTTCCGTCAAACCCCTCTTTCCTTTTCCCAACACAGGCGTAAAGATAGTTTGCGTTATTCACATCTTTTTAACACTTATACAGAGAATACCATATTTGAAGGATGATTGCAAGTGCGTCATTTTTTGATTATTAGCAACAACTTGCAGCAGGATAATTAGCCGCCTTGAGGGAATCATAACCCTAACAGCATGAATAAGCAGAGGCAGACATGAATCTGAACAAGGGGAGGACTTATGGTGAAAAAACCGATGGAACTTTGGTCGGAGGTTGGGCCGCTAAAAAAGGTTATACTGCATAGACCGGGACTGGAGCTTAAAAATCTGACCCCCCGCTACCTTGAAAATCTGTTGTTTGATGAAATTCCCTGGTTGGCAAAGGCCCAGATAGAACACGATGGCTTCGCCCAGGCTCTGAAGAATAACGGGGTTGAAGTTCTCTATGTAAGCAGCATGCTGCTTGATGTAGTGCACGACCCCCAGGTAAAGAGCGAGTTAATCAAGCGACACTTAAAAGCAAGCCCCCTCATTGAACCCGATGTTCTCGATACAATCTATCAATACCTCTTTGAGCAACCGCCTGAAGAACTGGTCTCTTCGATTATGGCCGGTCTTTCCAAGCAGGAAGTGCAGCATCTTAAGAAATATCGCACGCTAAGTGATTTGACCATAGACAGCTACCCTTTCTACCTTGCCCCTCTCCCGAATATGTATTTTACCCGCGACCACGGGTCGATGATTGGCGGGAAATTGCAGATCAGCAGCATGCATAATCCGGCCAGGCGGCTTGAGACAATATTCCTGCGCATTATTCAAAAATACCATCCCCTCTTCAAAGATACCGAACTTTCGTTTCATGAAGAGATTCCCTATGGTATAGAGGGCGGAGATATGTTTGTCCTGAACCGTGACAGCCTGATGATCGGTTTAAGCGAAAGAACTACTGAAGAAGCGATTGAGTGGGTAGCTCACAAATACCTGGTTGAAAAGGAACTTGTTAAACAGATTGTTGTCGTTCAGATTCCTTCAAAACGGGCCTATATGCATCTTGATACAGTATTCACCATGGTAGATTATGATAAGTTTTTGATGTACCCTGGTGTGAGAGATCTTATTAATGTTTACTGGTTGGAAAAAGGCCCTGACAACCGGGTTTCCGCCAGCGGCGGTTACAGCCTGCAGGGAGCCCTGCGAAAAGCTTTAAACCTGAAGAATGTAGAGATCATTTATTCTGGAGCAAACGAAGAGATTACTGCCGCCCGTGAACAATGGGGGGACAGCACCAATACCCTGGCCATAAAACCGGGCACGGTTGTCTGCTATGACCGTAACGAGGCAACAAACGATACCCTGCGCCAACACGGTATTAATGTCATTGAAATTGATGGTTCTGAGTTGGTGCGCGGCCGCGGCGGTCCGCGCTGCATGAGTATGCCGCTTGAGCGGGATACTCTGAAATAATGAACACAGAGGGGGATAAAAAGTGGAGCGAGAACTTTCTTTAGAGTTTGCCCGTGTTACTGAGGCTGCCGCTCTTGCTGCCGGACGGTTGATGGGCCGTGGAGACAAGGAAGCCGCCGATCAGGCTGCCGTAAATGCCATGCGCGCAGTTTTTGATACAGTGCACATTAATGGAACAGTGGTCATGGGGGAAGGCGAAAAAGACGAGGCGCCCATGCTCTATATCGGTGAAAAGGTCGGTATTTCAGATGAACCGCTTGTTGATGTTGCGGTAGATCCGCTGGAAGGAACAAACCTGGTGGCAAAGGGTCTGCCTAACGCTTTGTCTGTTGTGGCGATCGCGCCGCGGGGTTGCCTGCTTAAAGCGCCTGAAGTTTTCTACATGGATAAAATTGCCGTTGGCCCAAAAGCGCGCGGCTGTATTAATCTAGATGCCACTGTGGCTGAAAACCTGAAAGCAGTGGCCAAAGCGCTTGATCGTGATGTGCGCGACCTGACGGCTATTATTCTTGAGCGCCCACGCCATAAAGAACTGATCGCTGAACTGCGTGAAGCAGGAGCCAGGGTTAAGTTGATTACCGATGGGGATGTTTCTGCGGCTATCGCAACTGCAGTGGATACTTCAGGGGTTGATATTTTGTTCGGTATCGGGGGTGCCCCGGAAGGGGTAATCGCTGCTGTCGCTTTGAAAATATTAGGGGGCGATATGCAGTGCCGCTTAATCCCGAAAGACCAGAACAGCCCCAGGGTCAGACTTGAAGCGGGCCAGAAAGATCCTTTCAGACTGCTGCTACTCGAAGATCTTGTCCAGGGAGAAGACCTGTTTTTTGCCGCAACCGGTATTACAGACGGCGATATGCTCGGCGGGGTCCGCTACCGTGGTCAGACAGCAGAAACCCATTCGCTGGTCATGCGCGGCCTCACACGAACAATCCGCAACATTTCGGCCACGCACAGGCTCGAGCGAAAGCCGCATTATGTATCAAGAGAAGCAGAAGCCCGGCAGTGATAACGGCGTCATGAAAAATTAGCAGATTAGATTTGTTGCAGAGGGGGTAAACTATTATGCCGCCGGTCAGCGAACAGACAATTAAGTTTTAAAAACTCAACCGATGCCATTGTTATTTTTGATAATAACCACCATATCGTTTCAGTAAATGAGCGGTTTATCGAAGTGTTTGGCTATGATTTTAAGGTTGCCGGTGAGGTGGTTTCAATCGTCAGGCATATTTTTA
Organism: uncultured Syntrophomonadaceae bacterium; assembly: GCA_964456945.1. Taxonomy (GTDB): domain Bacteria; phylum Bacillota; class Dethiobacteria; order DTU022; family DTU022; genus CAYWDA01. The sequence goes on along the minus strand of CAYWDA010000037.1, from coordinate 1,636 downwards.
AAGATGAACTGAAGCGCTTAAGCGGCAGCCAGTTTGATCCCGGCTTGGTGCCGATTTTTGAAAAGTTGATTGAGGCTCAAAATGATATTACGCGATGCTGATCGCCCCAAAGGGGCAGGCGGTTACGCATTTGGCGCAGCCCTTGCAGATAGAGGAAATAGCCATCGGAAAACCGTAAGGCTCCTCCTGCTTAATTAACCTGGCGGGGCAAACGGGCGCCGCGATGCACGATCCCTTGTTACACTGATCGGGGCGGCATTTTTGGTAATCAAGTACGAACATAGTGTTCGGCATCTCTTTAAACCTCTCTTCATTATAACATTCTAATAATAAGATATTCACTCCCTTTTTGTCAATCCCCCGCCAGACTGTAATTGATCTCAGCTAAAACCATTTCCCTACAAATAGGCCTGTTTGTGCTGTAGCGTTTCCACCAACTAAGAAGGCTTCTTAATATAGAGAAAATAAGTAGTGCTTGACCACACACTCATTTCTTGATATACTATTAATAAGAGCGAATTAGTATAATTTAAATTTGCTGAATAAGAGATGGGGTAAAAAACTAAATTTTTGGAGGTATTCTTGTGAAAAAATTACTATGGTTGGCTTTGGTCCTTTCACTGGCGCTTGTTTTTATGGCCGGTTGCGGTGGAGGTACAACGGTGGAAGCTCCACCGGAAGATTCGCCTGCTGAAGAACCTACTGAAGCCGGTGAAATCGCAAGTCTTGGCATGGGTGTAGTAACATCGATTGGCCGCTCGCTTGATTACAATGAAGAGAGTGAAATACTGGCCATGGCCCAGGTTGACAACACCATCGCCGTTGCCGCTTTTGACAGCGAAGGCAAAATTGTTGATGTAATGATCGATGTGGCACAGACAAGGGTTAATTTTGATGCAGACCAGCAGGTAGCATCTGACCTTACTGCCGAAATCAAAACCAAAAAAGAGCTTGGTGCGGACTACGGAATGAAAGTGGCTTCAGAGATCGAAAAAGAATGGGATGAGCAAATTGCAGCGCTTGAAGAGTGGATGATTGGTAAAACCGTTGCCGAGGTTAAAGCTCTCGGCCTGACCGAGGATGACGCCCCGGATGATCCCGATCTGGCAACGTCTGTGACTATCACTGTTACTGCTTACATAGCTGCTTTAGAAAAAGCATACAATAACGCAGTTGCTGTAGAGCCGGGCGCTGTAAGCCTTGGTCTCGGACACAATGTATCCATTGGCCGCTCTAACGGCTACAGCATGGTTAACGACACTGAGATTCTACCGATGGCCCAGGTTGATGTGAATATCGCCGCTGCTGTTTTTGGCGCAGATGGTCAGATTGCCGGGCTCTTGATTGATGCAGCACAGACCCGCGTGAACTTTGATCTTGACGGAATGGTCACTTCAGATCGGGCTGGAACTTATCTTACCAAGAAGGAATTTGGTGACGATTACGGCATGAAAGTTGCCTCTCCGATTGGCCGTGAATGGCACGAACAGATTGCCGACCTGGAAGCTTGGATGATCGGTAAAACGGTTGATCAGGTTCTGGCAATGGCTTTAGAGGAAGGCGCAACCAGTGAACCTGACCTGGTAACGGCCGTTACCATAACAGTTTCCAGCTACTTAGCTGCCCTGGAAGAGGC
>CAYWDA010000036.1:0-29872 GCA_964456945.1 uncultured Syntrophomonadaceae bacterium | reverse complement strand
TTGAGAGGAGGTGTATCGGTGAGCGTTGAGAAAAAAGTTAAAGGCATTATTTCTGATCAACTTGAAGTAGCGGTTGATAAACTTTCAATGGAAACAACTTTTGAGGATATCGATGCTGATTCTCTGGATATTGTTGAACTGGTTATGGCCCTGGAAGAAGAATTTGATCTTGAGATTTCCGATCAAGAGATTGAAAACATCAAAACTGTCGGTGATATAGTTAAATATATCGAATCAAAAGTATAGGCTGTTTTTGAGGTGAAAATGTGCGAAGAGTAGATATCACCGGTATCGGTGCTATAGATAGTTTTGATGTCAGCCTCTACCCATGCCGTATCGGCGGCGAAGTCAAAGATTTTGACCCCGGCCTGTATATGGAAAAACGTGAAGCTAAAAAAGTTGATCGTTTCACCCATTTTGGAGTGGCCGCTGCTCTGCAGGCCTGGCGTGATTCCGGCCTCGATAAAATCCAGGTCGATAAAGAGGAAGTCGGGTCTCTGGTTGGATTCGGTTTGCGATCTTGATTATGTGCCAAATCTGGCCAGGGAGAGCAGGGTAAACCTGGCCATTTCAAATTCTTTCGGTTTTGGCGGATCTAACGCGACTCTCGTCGTTAAGAATTATTTGGCCGAAAACCAGTAAATGAGGAATGCATATGCACAGGCCAGAGCGAGTAAGGCAGCTGCTGGATACTTTAGGCTGGAATGTTGACAACACCAGACTTTATGAACAAGCTTTGACTCACAGCTCTTATGCCCATGAAAAAGGACACCGGCGCATTCATAATGAACGCCTTGAGTTTCTTGGTGACGCAGTTCTTGAGTTGATTATCAGCGACTTCCTGTACGAGAGCCACCCTAATCTGCCGGAAGGCAAGCTGACTAAGCTGCGCGCAGACCTTGTCTGTGAGGCTTCCCTGGCCCGCCTGGCCTATGAACATAACCTGGGTCAGTATCTTCGCCTTGGTAAAGGTGAACTGGTAGGTGGCGGCTTTAGCAGGCCTTCGCTGTTAGGTGATACTGTTGAAGCTTTAATCGGAGCCCTCTATCTGGATTTGGGCCTCGAAAAAAGCAGGGAATATGTTTTAGCTCTTTATCAGCCGATCTTACATGACCTCCAGGAAGGTGTTTTGCGACGTGATTATAAGACCCTGCTGCAAGAATATTCCCAGGCACGTTTCGGAGAAACCCCATCTTACCGTATTATCAGCGAAAGAGGACCTGATCATAGCAAAGAGTTTGAAGCCGAAGTTATTCTTGCTTCATCTTTTAACGGATCTGGAAACGGTCGCAGTAAGAAGGAAGCAGAGCAGGCAGCGGCGAAAGAAGCATGGAGCAAGTTGGCCCCTGAATAAACCCGGGGCCGACAGCATGACCAATTTAAATTTGCCCGGTTAATAACCTGGTTAGGAGCCCATACGCGTGTACTTAAAAAGAATGGAGATTTTTGGTTTTAAATCATTCGCTGAAAAATCGGAACTGAGTCTTGGTCCCGGTATTGCCGCTGTTATCGGCCCTAATGGTTGTGGCAAAAGCAATATTGTTGATGCTGTGCGCTGGGCTCTTGGTGAGCAAAGCGTCAAATCTTTACGTGGTACAAAGATGGAAGAAGTAATTTTTTCCGGCAGTGAAAGCCGTAAAGCTCTTAACTTTGCTGAAGTATCGCTGACCTTTGAAGGAGCCAGTGAATTTCTTAATCTCGATTACAATGAAATCACGATTACCAGGCGCCTTTTTCGTAATGGCGACAGTGAATATTATATTAATAAATCACCTTGCCGCTTAAAGGATATAACTGAACTATTCTTAGATACCGGTCTCGGCAAAGATATATATTCGATTATCGGCCAGGGACGAGTTGATGAAATTATAAACAGCCGTCCTGAAGAACGCCGCGAGATCTTTGAAGAGGCAGCGGGAATCTTTAAATATAAGCTGCGTAAACGAGAAGCAAGGCGACGCCTCGATGAGACCCGGGAAAACCTGGTCAGGGTGCAGGATTTAATTTATGAGCTGGAGACACAGATTGAGCCGCTTCAGAACCAGGCAGAGGTAACCAGGCGTTACCGCGCTCTTAAAGAGCGGATCGAAGAAGAAGAAAAGAAGCTATTATCATACCAGCTAAAGTTTTCCCGCGAACAACTCGCTAAAACTGACAAACAGCTTCAGGCTGTTAATGACGCCCTGCTTGCTTCTGCTGCCCGGGTTGGTCTCCATGAGTCAGAGATCCAGGAATTGAAAGGCAGGCTGCAGGAAAACCTTAAAGGCAAGCAGGAGGAAGAGCAAAAACTTAACCAGGTATCCCGTAGCCTGGAACATGAAGAAAATGAGCTAAAAATTATTCTTGAGCGTGAAAGCCGCTTTAAAGATCAGCTTGATAAGAATCGGCAGAAAGTAGAAGAGCTTGCCCTTCTGATGCAGGAATATGTTGATCAGAGATTAAGAACTGAGCAGGATTTAAAGACAAAAAGTGCAGAACTGGCAGAGCTGGAAGATGAGCTTGCCACTCTACGCCGGGAAATGGCCGGCCACCAAACAAGCGCACTTGCCACTGAAGTTGAAAAGCGTCAACAGGAGATCTATAAAGCCGGTAACCGCAGAGAGGCAGCCGCATCAGCGATTGAAGAACTGAACAGGCGCCTCGAACGCCTGCAGCTTCAAAAAAATAATTATCAGGAAGAAGCGCTTTCTCTGCAGGAAAAGCTGTCCCGGTTGCGAGAAGAAACAGATCTTCTGCAAACCAAAGGTCGGCAGCAACATGACAATGTTTTTTCAGATGCGGTTTCTGCACTGGAAAAAGAAACTGCAAATGAAGCAGCTATTAAACAAAAAGTTGACCAGCTTTCGAAGCAGGCACAGAAGAAAAGAGAAACGCTGCACGGTGTTAAGAGCCGCCTACAGCTACTCCAGGAGCAGGATTCAGCTCTTTCAGGCTATTATCGGGGGGTCAAAGAAATTATGCAGGCCCGCTCAAACCTGCCTGGTATTATCGGCCCGGTAGCCGATCTTATCTCAGTAGAAGGGGAATATATTCAGGCTATCGAATCGGCTCTGGGAAGTGCTCTGCAATATCTGGTTGCTGATACAGAAAAAGCGGTGCAGGGTGCCATCGGTTACCTGAAAGCAGGCAGCAGGGGATGGGCAACTTTCTTGCCGCTCGATATTTTGCACAAGGCAGCAGATCCGCTTGAGCGATACCCGGGCTGGCGCAATCAGCCAGGCGTGGTTGGAAAAGCATCTGAGCTGGTCAAGGCAGATGCCACAAACCGGAAAGCAGTAGACTACCTGATGTCATCAATTCTGGTTTGTCGTACTCTCGAAGATGCTTCGAAAGCAGCCCGGTTTGTCAAGCATAGCTGCCGCGTTGTTACTCTTGATGGTGAAATGATTAACCCTGGCGGCATTATACGCGGAGGCAGTCTTCCTAAACGCAATGCCGGTATGCCCCTTGGCAGGCGGAAAGAAATTGAGGCTTTGCAAGAAGAGCATACCGCACTGCTTGAAGATCTGCGTAAAAGCGAGGAAGATCTGGCGGCAGCAGAGCGTAACCTTCAGGCTGCAGCAGAAAGCGTTTCTGTTGCTTCCGCCAAAAAGCAAGAAGCCCTGGAGCAGCTTGCCGAATTACAAAAAGAATCAGAAATGCTCTTGCGCGAACAGTCAGTTATCAGTGACCGAATTAAGACTGGAACAGACTCAGTTGATGAACTTGAAGCTGAAGAATCTGACCTTAACCAGCGGTTGCAGGCGGCGAAAGGCGAAATTGAGAGCTGCACAGCCACAATTGAAACCTTTGAAAAAGAGCTGGCTGTAAGGAAGGAAGACTATCGCCACTTTTTGGAAGCTAAAAATACCCTGGACCAAAATATAACAGAAGTGCTGGTTAAAATCAGCTCATTTCGTGAACAGCGTGAAGCACTGGTCGGCCGCATTGCAGAGATTGATGCAAGCAGCAAGAGGCCGGAAGCTGAAACAGAGCAAAAAGAGAGCGAATCAGCTGCCCACCGTGACGACCTAGTTGCCAACAAGGCATTACAAGAACAGATTGCCGCTAAGGTAAAAGATTATAACAGTGAAAAGGCGGCCCTGATGATTGCCCTGGAAGGTAAGGTGCAGCTGGTTAATAATATTGAAGCGCAGTTGATCGAACTGGAAGAAGAGGGAAAGCGCAGCCAGGGTCAGGTTACCCGCCAGGAAAAACGAGAACGGCAGCTATCGATGGAGCAGACCAGGCTCCAGACAGAGGTCAGCTTTCAGGAAATGCGCTTCAAGGAGCTCTTTAAAACGCTTGAGCTGGTCATTCTTGACGAAGACTACGAACCGGAAGAGAGTCGGATGCAGATCGAATATCTGAAAGAAGACCTTGAAGCGCTTGGCGAGGTTAACCTGGGTGCTATTGAAGAGCTGACAAGACTTGAGGACCGCATAAAATTCCTCACCGAACAAAAAGATGATCTGCAGGAAGGTGAAGCCTCCCTGCAAAAGGTTTTGGCTGAGATCGATCAGCGCATGGAATTTTATTTTAAGAAAGCTTTTGAGACAATTAATGAGAATTTTACCCAGACTTTCCGAGAGCTTTTTGAAGGCGGACAGGTGCTTTTAAAACTGACCGATACTGACAACATTCTTGAATCTGGTATAGAGATTGTTGCCCAGCCTCCCGGTAAAAAGCTGCAAAATATTACCCTCATGTCTGGCGGGGAAAAGGTGCTGACGGCTATTGCTCTGGTTTTTGCTATTTTGCGTTTTAAACCGGCGCCGTTCTACCTGCTCGATGAGATAGAGTCCATGCTCGATGATGCTAACCTGTCCCGTTTTACTAATTTTTTAAAGCAGACAGCAACGCAGGCCCAATTTATCTTGATTACCCACCGGAAACGAACAATGGAAGAAGCTGCAGTGCTCTACGGTGTGACTATGCCGGAACCGGGAGTTTCACGCCTGGTATCGCTTAAAATGGAAAATAACGTTATCAGCAGGGAGAATTAAGCCTTAATGAGCCTGATTGAAAAGTTTAAAAACGGTCTGCTGCGCAGTAAAAGCGGTTTTATTGGCCGCCTTGAGCACCTGTTCGGCAGCGGAGAGCTAAATGATGATTTTTATGATGAGCTTGAAGAGATAATGGTTGCCGGTGACGTCGGAATTGCAACCAGCCTGAAACTGGTCGGGCAGTTGAGAGAAGACGCCGGACGCCTGAAATTGAAAGCAAGAGAAGAGACCAGGGAACTGCTGCGCCAGAGCTTAATCAATATTTGCTCTGCAGAAGATGCCACAGTTCTGCAGAGTGAACCTCCTCTGGTGATTCTGCTGGTTGGGGTCAACGGTTCCGGTAAAACAACCTCGGCGGCCAAATTGGCCAACCTCTACCGCAGTGAAGGAAAAAAAGTGCTTATGGTAGCAGGTGATACATTTCGGGCGGCTGCTGTAGAGCAGCTTGAGGTTTGGGCACAGCGTGCCGGTGTTGATCTGATTAAACAACAGGCTGGCTCAGACCCTTCTGCCCTTTTTTTTGATGCTATGAATTCAGCGCGAGCCCGGGAATTTGATGTTGTTATTGGCGATACAGCCGGGAGGCTGCACAACAAATTTAACCTGATGGAAGAGCTGAATAAAATATACCGTGTCATCGGGCGCAATATGCCCGGGGCGCCCCACCAGGTACTGCTGGTAATCGATGCCACTACCGGGCAAAATGCTATGGCCCAGGCTATAAGTTTTAATGAAGCGCTGCCTTTAAACGGTCTAATTCTTACCAAGCTTGACGGAACTGCCCGCGGAGGCATCGTAGTCGGTATTCAGGACAGTCTTGAAATACCGGTGCGCTATATCGGTATTGGTGAAAAAATGGAAGATCTGGCTCCTTTCGATGCCGAAGATTTTGTTAATGCCCTGATGGATCTTTAAAATAATAAGTGAAGACCCACGTTTATGAGGCTGATTTGGCCGCAGTTATCGTGGGTCTTTTTATTTAATAATCAGTGAAGCCAATACACAGTTGAATCTTTAAAGCTTATTTTTTAACAACTACAGTTTTTGCCACACGATCGCCAAGCCTTTGTTTCAGCGGCGAGGTCGATATCATGATCATTCCCAATATATAAGCGAAGGGTAAGAAGTCAACAATTCTCAACAGGTTACGGATAATCGAAGCCCCAATTGTAATGGGACTGCCATCTTCCAGTTCTACCCGCATACCCAGTGCCAGTTTGCCAACTGTGCCGCCCATAAACGCTTCCATTAAAATGTAGTAAAGAAAGCTCAGGAGGTAGTAAAGGAAGGCAGGACCGCCCTCAAGCTGGAAACCAGAGCCGGTTGTTCCTCCGGTAACTGCGCCAATCAGGTAGCCAAGCATACCAAAAATAATACCATCAATAATCAGGGCAACAAAGCGTAATCCGAGACCAACATAGCTTTTTCCTGAAACCATTTCTCCGTTTACCATCGACAACTCCTCCAGTATTTTAGATTTTAAGTGCCTATTAGAGCATTAATCTGCCTTATTTTACCTTATATTGCTAACAAATGCAAGGAAATGGGAGACTATTTCTCTGCACTAGACTATAGTTTATGACTTATGCTGAAAAATGTATTTATTATATTTGCATTAGCCTTTGAATTTTGCTATAATCTCACTGTTAAGGTATAACACTTGACAGGAGAAGAGATGCTTGATCAAATTAACCGCATCAACATGCTTTACGATATATACGCCCTCCTGCTGACAGAGCGTCAGCAGGAGGTTATGCAGCTGTATTTTAGCGATAATTATTCGCTGGCCGAGATTGCTGTTGATTACAAAATCAGCAGGCAGGCCGTTTATGATCTTATTCAGCGGTCACTGCAGGCGATGGAAAAACTGGAAACAAAGCTTGGTCTTTTTAGGCTTTTCAACGAGCAGCAGGAATTATTGGCGGAGGCTGAATCGCTTTTAGAGCAGAATCAACCAGGCCAAGCCGATCTGAAACGCCTGAAAGAAATTATTGCCGATTTACGTTCGAGCAGCGAACAGTAGAGGTGAAGTGAAAGATGTTTTCCAACCTGGCCGATAAATTACAAAACACTCTGCGCCAACTGCGGGGTAAGGGTAAGCTTTATGAAAAGGATGTCGACGCGGCCATGCGCGAGATCCGCCTGGCCTTACTTGAAGCCGATGTTAATTTCAAAGTGGTCAAAGATTTTATAGCTGCAATCAGGGAGCGAGCTGTCGGGCAGGAAGTAATGAACAGTCTTACACCCGGCCAGCAGGTTGTGAAAATAGTTAATGAAGAGATGACCAGGTTGATGGGTGAGAAACAGAGCAGCCTCTCTTTGACCGGGAAAGCGCCTGCCAGGATTATGATTGTTGGACTGCAGGGCTCAGGAAAAACGACCACAGCCGTTAAGCTTGCTGCGCATTTGCGGCGCAGTGGGCGCAACCCTCTGTTGGTGGCAGCTGACATTTACCGCCCCGGCGCCGTCAAGCAGCTTCAGGTGCTAAGCGAATCAGTTGGTGAACAAACCTACAGCAACCCCGGTGCATCCCCGCTGGATATTTGCCGTGAAGGGCTTAAATTGGCGGTTAAGGATGGTTTTGATCCGGTTATTTTCGATACGGCCGGACGTTTGCATATTGATGATGAGATGATGTCTGAGATCAGGGCGATCAAAAAAGCGGTTGAGCCGAACGAAGCTTTGTTGGTCGTTGACGCAATGACCGGTCAGGATGCCGTTAATGCAGCTACTGCTTTTAACGAAGCGGTTGGTTTAAGCGGGGTAATCCTAACAAAACTTGACGGGGATACCCGCGGCGGCGCTGCACTTTCAGTGCGGGCAGTAACCGGGTGCCCGATAAAATTTATCGGTGTCGGCGAAAAAGTAGAAGCGCTGGAACCGTTCCACCCAGACCGGATGGCTTCCCGCATTCTCGGCATGGGCGATGTCTTATCGCTGATTGAAAAGGCCGAAGCCGTTGTCGATCAAACAAAGGCGAGGGAGCTGGAACAGAAACTGCGCAAGCAGCAGTTTACTCTTGATGATTTTAGAGACCAGCTTACGCAGCTGCGCAGTATGGGGTCACTCGAAGATATCTTAAATATGATTCCGGGTGGCGGTAATATCCCCAAAGAAGTTAAACAGATGTCTTTAAATGAAGCAAATTTTAAGCGGGTCGAAGCTATCATCGACTCGATGACAAAAATTGAACGGCAGGATCCATCAGTTTTGAACAGCGGTCGCCGCAGACGAATCGCCGCGGGCAGTGGAACGACCGTGCAGGATGTGAACCGCCTGTTGAACCAGTTTGCCCAGATGCAAAAGATGTTCAAGCAGATGGGCTCGCTCGAGAAAAAGGGCGCCTTTAAAAAAATGAAAAAAGGTAAAAAAGGCTTTCCCTTTTAAAAGAAACTAATAATTGGAGGTGACAAAATGTCAGTTAGAATCAGGTTAAAGAGAATGGGTGCGAAGAAGAAACCATTTTACCGCATTGTTGTAGCAGACTCGCGCTATCCGCGTGACGGCCGCTTCATTGAAGAAATTGGTTACTACAACCCGACCACCAAGCCGACCACTTTCGAGGTCGACAGGGAGAAAGTCCAGCAGTGGATTGCAAAGGGAGCAAGGCCCTCTGACACCGTTAAGGCCCTGTTAACTAGAACCGAGATTGAACAGTAGTCTTGCGGGGAGGTTTGAACCAATGAAGCAGCTTTTGGAGCATATTGCGAAAGCGCTGGTTGATGACCCGGAGCAGGTAGATGTCAGGCAGGTTGAAAGCGACCGTTTAATAGTGCTTGAACTGCGGGTTGCGCCGGAAGATATGGGAAAAGTAATCGGTAAGCAAGGCCGCATTGCCAAGGCAATTAGAACGGTTACCGGCGCGGCGGCTGTAAAAGAGAATAAGCGGGTTGTAATTGAAATTGTTCAATGAAAAAAATGACATCACAATTGGCAAGGTCTTATCACCGCACGGGATTGGTGGAATGCTTAAAGTATTCCCCTATAGTGATTTTCCTGAAAGGGTAAACCTTCTTCAAGAGGTAGAGCTTATCCTTGAGGGGAAAAGATGGTCTATTGCGGTAGAAAAGGCCTCAGTATATGGGCGATTCTGGTTGATTAAATTCCAGGGTATTGAGACCCGGGAAGATGCTGCCGCTTTAAATGGCAGCCAGGTGATTATTCCGAGGCAGAATCGAATGCCTTTGCCAGAGGAACATTTTTACCACGATCAACTTGTCGGTCTGCAGGTGTTTCACGCTGATGGCCGTTTGATTGGCCAAATTGTAGATATCATTAACACGGGCGGTCATGATGTATTGCAGGTTGAATTGATCGGCCTGGAAAACAAAAAAGCCCTGATTCCGGCTGTTAAGAAGTTTATCATTCAGGTAGATATTGCAGCCGCTAAAATGGTTGTCGAGCTGCCGGAAGGATTGCTTGAGTTGTAAGGGAGATCGATAATAATGCAGATTGATCTGGTAACCATATTTCCGGGGATTCTGGATGGCCCTTTTAGAGAAAGCATGATTAAAAAGGCTGTTGAGCAGGGCTTGGTGGAGATAAACCTGGTTGACTTACGCTCATATACCCATGACCGTCACCGTCAGGTTGACGACACCCCTTATGGGGGCGGTTACGGTATGATCTTAAAACCGGAACCGCTTTTCGAAGCGGTGGAAGATCTAAAAAAAGAATCGTGTTATGACAGTTCATTGGTAATTCTTTTAACGCCCCAGGGGCGCAGGTTTAATCAGGAAGTAGCGCGTGACCTGGCAAAACTCAAGCATCTGATCTTAATCTGCGGCCGCTATGAAGGTGTAGATGAAAGAGTGCGCACAAACCTGGTTGATGATGAGATTTCGATCGGTGATTTTGTGCTCACCGGAGGCGAGTTGCCGGCTGCAGTTTTAGTTGATGCTGTAGTTCGTTTACTGCCGGGGCTTCTTGCCGAGGAAGCAGCAGAGAAAGAATCATTCAGTGAATCGCTGCTTGAGCACCCGCACTATACGCGTCCGCCAAGTTACAGGGAGTTAGAAGTGCCGGAAGTGCTTTTGTCGGGCAACCACGGTGCCATAGACCTGTGGCGCAGGCAGCAGTCTATAAAGAGAACTTTTGAGCGCAGACCTGATCTGCTGCAGAATGTTGATCTTTCTCCTGACGATGAGGCATACCTGGAACTGCTGAAAAAAGAGCAGTAATGGTTTACTTTTTGTGTGATATAATAACCGAGTGTAAAAAGGAGGTTTAAGCAGAGATGGATTTAATTAAAGAAGTCGAAAAGCGGAACCTGAAAGAAGGTCTGCCGCATTTTAGTCCCGGCGATACTGTTAAAGTACATGTTAAGGTGGTAGAAGGCGTTCGCGAGCGGACTCAGATTTTCGAAGGCGTTGTAATCAGGCGTCAGGGCAGCGAAGCGAGGGAAACTTTCACCGTGCGCCGCGTGACTTTTGGTATTGGAGTAGAAAGAATATTTCCAGTCCATTCACCATCGATCAGTAAGATCGAGGTGGTTAAAAGAGGCCGTGTACGCAGGGCGAAGCTCTATTATTTGCGGAAACGGACCGGCAAGGCGGCTCGGATTAAAGAACGTCGCTAAGACTACGGGGATGATTTGATTGAGTAAATGGAAAGAGCTTTGGGATTGGATTAGGTCTATTCTCATAGCGGTAGTGCTCGCTCTGTTAATTCGCCTGTTCTTGTTTGAAGTATTTGTCGTTGAGGGCAGATCAATGTATCCGACCCTCAACGAGACAGAGCGCCTGATGGTAAATAAACTTATTTACCATTTTGATGAGCCTGAGCTCGGAGATGTTGTTATATTTGAATTCGAGCCCGGCCGTGATTTCATTAAGCGCGTTATCGGCGTGGAAGGTGATCTGATTCAAATCAGAGACGGCCGGGTTTATGTTAATAATACATTGCTTGATGAACCATACCTGTTAGAGGATTTAAATATGCACGATTACGGGCCGGTGGAAGTTCCACCCGGTTACCTCTTCCTGATGGGTGATTACCGCGAGAACAGTATGGACAGCAGGGATCCGCGCGTGGGCTTCGTCTCCTTTGAAGCGCTAAAGGGGAGGGCATTTTTCATCTTCTGGCCCCCCTGGGATGCCCGCTCAGTCAACTATGAGGTGGATAAACCGTGAAACAGGGTCAGTGGTTCCCCGGAAGCATGGCCAAGGCTATTAACCACCTGCGCCAGGATCTGAAGATAATTGATCTTGTTGTTGAACTTCTTGATGCACGTATTCCAATCAGCAGCCGCAATCCTTCATTCAACGATCTGCTTGCCGGCAAACAGCACCTCATGTTGCTGCATAAAGCCGACCGGGCTGACGATCTGGTTACTGCAAGCTGGTTGGCCTATTTTAAAGAACAGGGCACGCAGGCTATGGCCTTTAGCGTACACAGCAAGCATTACCTGAACGACCTGCTTCGCTACCTGAAAGAGCAGGAACATAACCTGCGCCCGACCCGTATCAAACGTCCGCTGCGCATGATGTTTGTTGGTATTCCCAATGTTGGCAAGTCAACTTTGATTAACTATTTTGTGCACAAGGCAGTGACAAAAACAGCTAACCGACCCGGAGTAACTAGAGGGCGTCAGTGGATCAGGATAACCCCGGGTCTCGAACTTCTTGATACACCGGGAGTGCTTTGGCCGAAACATAAAGAAGAAACTATCCTGCCCCTGGCTCTGGTTGCAGCCATGCCGTCAAGCGTCATTGAGTCACACGATATTGCGCACTGGCTGCTACACTTCTACCTTGATCAGAGTAAAGAAGAATACCTGTTAAAACGCTACTCTGGTCTGCGCCTGGACAAGCCGGATAAGATGCTTGAGCAGATCGCAATTTCACAGGGCTGTCTGCTGACTGCCGGTAAAGTAGATCTAGACAGAGCAGCAGCGATCATTCTACGTGATTTTCAGTCAGGCGCCCTGGGCAGAGTTACCCTGGAAACGCCAACTGATCTCGATCAGGAAAATGATGAACAGGTGTTAAGGAAAACAGAATAAAAGGGTGAAACCCGGTTGAATAGTTTTGAAAAAATGACCATAGCCGAAATTGCCACCTTTCTGCAGGACAGCGAAAAGTTGTCGCCGGAAGAAAGAGCGCTGCTCGAAGCTGACAGCAGGCGTGGGGTGACAAACCTGATCAACCGTTATTACCACCGCCAGGAAGCCTGTCTTAAAGAAGAACAACGACTGCAAAAGATGCTGATTGAAGAGCAAAAATTGTGGAAACATGGTTTTCAATATATTGCCGGGGTAGATGAAGCCGGGCGCGGCCCGCTAGCGGGGCCGGTTGTCGCGGCAGCGGTTGTTTTCAGACCGGGCACTACAATCAAAGGTCTAAATGATTCTAAGCAACTTTCGGCAGCCCTGCGTGAGAAAATATTCGAGATCATTATTCAGGAAGCGGAAGCATACGGTATCGGCAGCGCCTCACGGGAAGAGATTGATGACATTAATATTTACCGTGCTACGCTGTTAGCCATGAACAGGGCGCTGGAAAGACTTCGCCCGAAGCCTGATTTTGTTCTTGTTGATGGTTTTCCAATCGCGGACTGCCCTTTCAGGCAGAAAGCACTCAGGGGTGGCGATACCATTTCACTGTCGATCGCGGCGGCTTCAGTTTTGGCCAAAGTTACCAGAGATCAGATGATGACCGCTTTGCATGAACGTTACCCCGATTATGGCTTTGACCGCCACATGGGTTATGGAACGCTTGAACACCGCAACGCTCTTAATGAGCACGGCCCCTGCCCTGCTCACCGCAAATCATTCAGGCTAAGCTATTAAGCTCCGCATACTTCTTTATTACCCTAAAGGTTAGATCTCAGGTAAAATCAGATCGATTTTATGTGACGGAGATATTTTACAGTCAAATCTTTTCGATCAAGCATAACAGCGATCAGGTCAATTCTGCACGCTACTTCGCGCTTATAGGCAGACTGCAGGTAAAATAGTGCAAGCCTTCTTAAACGGCGTGCTTTTTCTGCTGTAATCGATTCTTCCGGAGCTCCGCAGGCTGAGCTGGTTTTAGTGCGTACTTCAACAATAACGACACTACTGCCGTCAAGGGCAACAATATCTATTTCCCCCAGCTTGCAGCGGTAATTCAAAGCTGAAATTTCGTAGCCGCTAGCTTCAAGGTGCTGGCGGGCAGCCAACTCGCCGATCTGGCCAACCTGCAGGCGTATTTTAGTCATCAATTTTCTCCTTGCAACGTGCGCCATTTAAAATTAGATCTAATTTGTAATCCAGGCTTAAAGCTGGCGATCGAGGCTTCTGTATTGCACGGCCTCTGCGATATGCGCAAATTCTATGGTTTCTGAATGCTCCAGATCAGCAATAGTTCGCGCTACCTTAATAATGCGATCGTGTGCGCGCATCGAAAGGTTAAGGCTTTGAAATGATTGATGCAGCAGCTGCCTCGCTTCACGGCTCAGAGGGCAGTGCTTCTCAAAGTGACGAGCGCGCAGTTGTGCGTTTGCCAGCACCTTGATTCTTTTGTAACGCTCGCGCTGCTTTAAGCGGGCTGCTTCAACTCTTGCTCTGATCTCAGCTGAACTATCTCCAGATTCATTCAACTGTAATTGCTCATATTTGATGCCTGGTACTTCAATATGAATATCAATACGATCGATCAGCGGGCCCGAGAGTTTTGACCTGTAGCGGAAAATCTGCGTTGGGCTGCAGCGGCACTCGCGTCGGGGATCACCATAATTACCGCAGGGGCAGGGGTTCATCGACCCGATAAACATGAAATCTGCGGGGTAGGTAACTGTAGCAGCAGCGCGCGTAACGGTAACCACGCGGTCTTCAAGTGGCTGCCGCAGGGCTTCGAGAACATCCCTGTTATATTCAGGCAGTTCGTCGAAAAAAAGAATACCATGGTGGGCCAGACTAACTTCACCGGGGCGTGGTGTTTTCCCCCCACCGATAACCCCTGCAGATGATGCACTATGGTGAGGGCTGCGAAACGGGCGCCGCCTTAAGAGCGGATTTTCAGGGTTTAACTGCCCTGCAACGCTGTGAATGCGGGTCATTTCGAGAACTTCATCTAAGGTGGGGGTCGGCAGAATCGAAGGGATTCTTCTGGCCAGCATTGTTTTGCCGCTGCCAGGCGGGCCATACAATAGAGCATTGTGCGCTCCGGCGGCTGCAATTTCCAGGGCTCGTTTGGCAGTTTCCTGTCCCCGTACTTCACTAAAATCCAAATCAACCCAATCTTCCGGTTCCTGTGGGTCAACCATTGGCACTGCAGCAGGCAGATGGCTGTTGCCGCTAAGGTGGTTGACCAGTTGTTCAAGTGTTTCGGCTCCCCTGATGACCATACTGTCAACCATTGCGGCTTCAGCACTGTTGTCAGCTGGAAGGTAAATGGTTTTTCCCCGGTAGCTGTCCAGTTCGCTGAGCGATAAGGCAATTGCCAGTGTGCCATTTATAGTGCGCAACTTGCCATCCAGTGATAATTCACCAACAAATACGGCATCGTCTAGCATTTCCCCCTGGTTAATTTGACCGGTTGCTGCCAAAAGGCCCACAGCAATAGCCAGATCAAATGCCGAACCTTCTTTTTTCAGATCGGCAGGCGCAAGATTGACTGTAATTCTCGAATAGGGGATATGATAGCCGCAGTTGCGAATGGCCGCTCTAACTCGCTCTTTCGCTTCCCGCACGGAGGCATCAGGGAGGCCGATGATATCAAAAGCGGGCAACCCGTCAGAAATATCAACTTCAATTTCCAGGGGGATTCCTTTAATGCCGATGATTGTACACGAATGGACCTTTGCAAGCACAATGGCAACCTCCTAAGTTTACTGCGATGTTAGCTGAGAATAGTGCTTTAACTGCCTGCCAAAGAGTTCTCTGATTGATCATCATTATCCTGCTTATTATTCAAGTTGCCGCTATATTTGCTCTGTTATGCGGCCGAAAATTATAAGAAAAAACGACAGCGCCTTTTCGGCAATAGCCATATTATGTTATAATCCAATAAATAATCCTATTTTGAATTCCTGAGAGGAGGAAGATCTGGATGGACAAGTGGGAATGCCAGGTATGTGGTTATGTCTATGACCCGGCAGAGGGAGACAGCAACGCAGGAATCGCTCCGGGTACTGCTTTTGAAGATCTGCCCGACGACTGGGTTTGCCCGGTTTGCGGCGTAGGCAAAGACGAATTCGCCAAGGTATAATAGATGCTATTAAGTTGAGTAGCGGAAAACCGTAGGAGGATAACTATCCTTCTACGGTTTATCCATATTTAGCCCCATTGCCTTAACCAGGTGAACCACACCGACAACTTTCTTCAGCTCCAGGACAAAAGCGATACCTGTAGCAGGCTGTTCCAACTTTCCTGCTTTGATGATCGCTTCGAGCACCTGTTCTGTCTTTTCTTCCAGGGTAATCGTAAAAATGATCTCTTTTTCCGGTTCAATCGGAATACCCAGCAACTTTTTCTGCTCGTGAATGCCGGTGCCCCTGGCCGGAATGATTGTCGCGCCCTCAGCGCCGGCAATCCTCGTAGCGGTAATAATTTTTTCACAGCAGCCTTTCTTAACAATGGTTACAATTAAATCATGTTTTAAATCAGTCTTCATCTTCAATTACCTCCCTGCCGTTATCAAATTGATCTACAGATGATTTATCGTTATCAGTGCTGTTATCCGGATCACTGTCGTCGCCTAAAGCTGTATCTTCAAGAGGGTATAGAAAGCCGAGCAGCATAACCATAATAATCGGGGCAAGCGCAACAAGGGCAATTAAGCCAAAACCGTCTATTACAGCATCGCGGCCGGCCATACTGTCGGCGGCGCCGATGGCAATAGCCATAATAAAGGTAACGGTCATCGGGCCGGTAGCCACTCCGCCAGAGTCAAAGGCTATGGCGGTGAATGATGGTTTTGAGAAGAACATCAAAATAATCGCCAGCAGGTAGCCGGGGATAATTATATAATAAAAGGGAATGCCGTAGACGACCCTGGTCATACCAAGGGCAATAAAGAGGCCGACAGCGAAGCAGAGGGTATACAAAATGATCTTGCCGCGAATATAGCCGCTGGAACTTTTTTCTACCTGAGCAGAGAGAATATGCACTGCCGGTTCAGCCATTGTGGCAACAAAGCCAAGCAAAAAGCCGAGCGGAATTAATACCCAGCGGTAAGGAAGGCTGCCAAGAAGCGAGCCTATTTCCATTCCGACCGGCATAAACCCGATTTTTACCCCCTGCAAGAAAAGAGCCAGTCCGACAAAGGCGAACAAAACGCCTTTCAGCAAATTCAGAAGCATATCCAGGGGCATTTTGAAAACAAGCAGAAAAATAAGGAACAAGACCAGCACGGGGCTCAGTGCTGTTAAGACCTCAATTAAGACATGACCAAAGCTATCCCAGATAAAATTAATACTCAACCGTAAAGCACCCCCAGAATCATTACTCCGATAACCGGGCCGATCGAGGCGAGACCAATGAGGCCAAAAGCGTCAGCAATATTCGATTTTCCGCCAAGGACTGATGTAGCACCAACACCAAGCGCCAGGATAAAGGGCACAGCCATTGGCCCGGTGGTTACTCCACCGGCGTCAAAGGATAAAGGTACAAAGCCCGGGGGTGTCCAGTAAGAAAGGACCATAATCAGGGCGTAACCGGCCGCTAAAAAGTAAGCAATGGGAATGCCGAGCAGAATGCGTAGAATGGAAATGGAAACAAAGAAGCCAACTCCCAGGGCTACAGCGATAATGAGCAGGTTTGAGTTGATCTCGCCGCCGGAAGCCAGGTGGACCTGCAGGGCTAAAACCCTGACATCTGGTTCGGCGACCGTGATCACAAACCCGAAGACAAAAGTTGCCAGCATTAAAAATAAAAGTGACCCACGTGAAACAATTGTTGAGCCAATTAGCTCACCAATCGGCAGCAGACTGACCCTTACGCCGACCAGGAAAAGGAAAAGGCCGACTGTGACTAGCACTGCCCCGGCGACAAACTTAAACAAAAGACCTTCTGAAGTGGGGAACAGAATAAGTAACAGCACTATTACTACCAAAACGATCGGCGTAATCGCCTGTAAGATCTCCAGTAATATCTCTTTTAGATCATTGACCATACTCTAAATGATAGCTTAAGTAATAGTCTCTGTCCAGTTGGCCGGTTAATATGGCCGGACACCGAAAAATATGGTATGATTCGCCCAGACGAAAAAATGGAAAGGTAATGAACAGTGACTGATTATAACAGCAACCTTTATAAACCAATCGAACCCGATTCTGAATGGATCAAGCTACTGCAAAATTCACTCAACCCGGCTCAATTTGAATTTGCTACCGCCGAAGATCCCGCTCTACTTGGCCTGGCCGGACCCGGTTCAGGTAAAACTAGAGCCCTTGTTTACCGGGCTGCTCACTTGATTAAGAGCGGTATCCGTCCTGATCAACTTCTTCTGCTTACTTTTACCAATAAGGCTGCCGGGGAAATGAAAGATCGCCTTGAAAGTCTGCTCGGCTTTTTGCCTCATGAACTTTGGGCCGGCACTTTTCACAGCATTGGCGCCAGAATACTGCGTAAACATGCCTCCCTGGTAGAGAGAACTCCTAACTTTTCTATCTTTGATGAAGATGACAGCAGAATTATGATTAAAGAAATCCTCAAATCACAATCAATCGGCGATGAGGAACGAAAAATTATCATGCAGCGCGGGATGCTTGGCCGTATTATCAGTCAGGCCCGTAACTCGGGTTTATCGATCAAGGAGGTCATGGAAGAAGATTACCCCTACCGCCTTGAATACCTGGAAGTGGTTAATAATACCGCTGAGCAGTACGCAGCGAAAAAGCGGGAGAGTAACGCTTTTGATTTCGATGACTTGCTATTGGTGTGGCTTGAGCTTTTTGAACAGTACCCCCAGGTCAGAGATCAGTATCGTCACCGCTTTAGCCAGATTTTAGTCGATGAATTTCAGGACACCAACGTCATTCAGGCCAGGATTATTGAACAATTTGCCGGTGCTGCAACCATCTGTGTTGTTGGTGATGATGCCCAGTCGATCTACGCCTTTCGCTGTGCCGACATCGACAATATCTTAAATTTCCCCTATAAATATGAAGGCTGCCAGGTGGTGCGTATGGAGCAAAACTACCGCAGCACTCCCGAAATAGTTGAACTGGCTAATTGTTCAATTAGCAACAACCGCGAGCAGTTTGCCAAAGAACTTTTCTCAAAAAACCCGTCTGGTGAGAAACCGGTGGTTGCCAAGGTGATCGATGCCCGCCAGGAAGCGTCATTCGTTCTGCAGAGTATCTGGGAACTGCAGCACAACCTCGGCGTATCCTTAGATGATATTGCTGTCCTTTACCGCAGTTCCTATCTCACACCGGAAGTCGAATTTGCCCTGGCTCGCAAAGGGATTAATTACCGGACCTACGGCGGGGTGAAGTTTTTTCAGAAAGCGCATATCAAAGACCTGCTAGCCTACTTAAAAGTTATCTATAACCCCAGCGATGAAAACTCCTGGCGCCGCATTACTACTCTGCAGCAGGGTCTTGGCCTGGCTTCTTTCAACAACCTCTGGACCAAGTTGAAAGAATACCCCAGCCCTCTTGAGGCAGCCCTGGAAGGGAAAGAAAAACCTTCACGCGGTAAGGCCGGATGGGATGCTTTGATCAATGTCCTTGACGGCATCCATAAAAGAAGTTCAGAGAGGGTTCCGGACTTGATCGCTGCAGTGATGGATGAGAGTTATGATTACATCTTACATCAGAATTATCCCGATCAGTATGATGATCGTCTGCGCGGTATTGAGCGGTTGATGATCTATGCCGAGCGTTTTGTATCCCTGGCTGAATTTCTCGAATCACTGGCGCTCGAAGAATCAGTATTTGCCGATACCAACAACCATCTTGACCGCTCTGACGGGCAGTTAACCCTTTCAACAATCCATAGTGCCAAGGGTAAAGAATGGGATGCCGTATTTATTATCGGTATGAACCAGGGGCATTTCCCCGGTCAGCGTGCTGACAGCAGCAATCTGGCAGAAGAACGGCGCCTTTTTTATGTTGCTGCCACAAGGGCTCGCCGTTTTTTATACCTGCTGACCTACCGCGAAGATTATCGAAATTACGGCGCAGTATCGGAGGGCCCGTCGCTTTTCCTACGGGAACTCCCCTCGAGTTGTTACCAGCTTGTCAACTACGACAGCGGTTTTTAAGAAAACAATTGGACATAAATTTATAATTTATTGTATAATACCTTTTAATTATCTGATCTTCAGAAGTGGGTGGGGTAATGCAAAAGATCGATCTATACGATACAACCTTAAGAGATGGTTCACAGCGTGAAGGTGTATCGTTATCGGTAGCTGACAAGTTAAAAATCGCTGAAAAACTCGATGAACTGGGAGTCGGTTACATCGAGGGTGGTTGGCCCGGATCAAACCCTAAGGATATTGAATTCTTCAAAAGGGCGGCAAAGATCAAATTTAAAAATGCCCGCTTATGCGCTTTCAGCAGCACCCGTAAACCCGGTGTTGCAGCTGCTGAAGATCTGAACATGCGTGCCCTGGTTGAAGCAAAAACGAAAACAGTCACCATATTTGGGAAGAGTTGGGATTTCCATGTATATGATGCCCTGAAAACAAGCCTGGAAGAAAATCTGGCCATGATCGAAGACAGTATTGAATATCTGAAGTCGATTGGGTTAGAGGTTTTCTTTGATGCAGAGCACTTTTTTGACGGTTACAAAGCGAATCCGGAATATGCGCTTGCCACCCTTGAAGCAGCAGCGGCTGGTGGCGCTGATGTGATTATTCTTTGTGACACCAATGGTGGTTTAATGCCCTGGGAATTGACAGCAATACTGGCAGCGGTGAAAGACAGGGTTAAGAAGCCTTTAGGAATTCATGTTCATGATGATGCCGGAATGGCTACCGCAAATTCTTTGCTCGCTGTTCGCGAGGGAATTACCCAGGTTCATGGAACAATTAACGGTTATGGTGAACGCTGCGGTAACGCTAACCTTTGCACAATTCTGCCCAACCTGCAGCTGAAAATGGGCCTGCAGATTGTTACGCCTGAACAGCTGCGCGGGCTTACTAAACTATCGCGCTTTATTGCTGAACTGGCCAATATCGCCCCTGCCGATCAGCAACCCTATGTCGGTTTTAATGCTTTTGCCCATAAAGGGGGCGTTCATGTTGATGCTGTCAGCAAAAAACCTGCCACCTACGAACATGCCGATCCGGAACAGGTTGGTAACAAACGCCGTATTCTTGTTTCAGAACTTTCCGGCCGCAGCAATATTACCCTGAAGACCCATCAAAACAATTTTAAACTTGATAAAGATCGGCCTGAGACAGCCTCGGTATTGCAGCGGATTAAGGAGCTTGAGCACTACGGGTACCAGTTTGAAGGCGCTGAAGGTTCTTTTGAGTTACTGATTCTTAAAATGATGAAAGCTTATCAACCGCTTTTCATTCTGGAAGGCTTCCGCCTGATTATCGAAAAGCGCGAAGACGGGCAGCTCTACTCTGAGGCAACAATTAAAGTGCGCGTCGGAGATGTGCAGGTGCATACCGCTGCAGAAGGAAACGGTCCGGTTAACGCCCTCGACAATGCTTTGCGTAAAGCACTGGAAGGTATTTACCCATCTCTGAAAAAAATGAAACTGACCGATTTTAAGGTGCGCGTTATCGATGGTGTCGATGGCACTGGTGCACAAGTCAGGGTTTTGATTGAGACCAGTGATGACGATATGAACTGGGGTACGGTCGGTGTCTCCCCGAATATTATCGAAGCCAGTTGGATTGCCCTTGTAGACAGCTTGGAATATGGTCTTCTATGCCGCGATCTGCCTGAGTTTGCTGAAGCACGAAAAGTGCTGGATCAGTTAAAAGGAGACCATTGATTTGAAAGAGGAAAGAATAACCGAAATATTGCTTGATCTTTCTTCATCTCTAGGCGTTTCAGGTTCTGAAACTGCGGCGGTTGAAACTGCTGCCCGTTACTTTCGTCAATATACCGAAAATGTTAAGCGAGATCGTTTTGGAAACCTGTTGGCTCTGATCTGCGGTGAACCGCAAATGGAAGGTGAACGGCTGACCATAGCGGTTGTAGCCCATATTGATGAGATAGGCGCCATGATCACAAAAATTGAACCGGAAGGGTTTTTACGTTTTACCCCGGTTGGTGGCATTGACCCGCGAACAATTCTTGGCCAGACGGTCGTAGTTAGTGGTAAAAAACCATTGCAGGGAGTTATCGGTGCCGCACCGCCACATTTGCTAAATGACGAGGAGCGCAGTGAGGTGGTGCCGATCGACAAGCTTTTTATCGATGTTGGTCTGACAGGCGAAAAAGCAAATGAACTGCTGGCAGTAGGCGACTTTATTTCCTTTGAGCAACAGCCCCTTTATATTGAAGGAAACAGAAAGATTACCGGCAAGTCTCTTGACAACCGGGCCGGCGTAACTGCCATGCTGATATGCGCTGCTGAACTTGCATCGATGCGTCACCAGGCAGATGTCTGTTTTGTTGCCTCATTACAGGAAGAGGTCGGTTTAAGGGGCGCGGTTACAGGCGCCTATGGGCTGAAACCTGATCTGGCTTTGATTGTTGATGTTACTCATGGTGATGCCCCGGGCCTTGATGATTCAAATTCCTTTAAACTTGGCTCTGGGCCTGCTTTAGCGGTTGGTCCAAACCTGCACCCCATACTGGCAGATAAGTTACAGGAAACCGCCAGACGTCACTTTTTACCCTGGCAAAAAGAACCGATTCCCGGGTATAGCGGTACTGATGCCTGGGCATTTCAAGTTTCACGTGAGGGAATTCCGTCGGCTCTGCTCTCAATTCCCCTGCGCTATATGCATACGGCAGTTGAACTGCTCAGTCTGGACGACCTGATTGTCTGCGGTAAGCTGCTCAGTCATTTCATCCAGAGCGTAGACCGCTCACTATTGGAGGATATGAAAAAATGTTAGCTGCATTAGCTGATCTACGCGGTGTTTCCGGCGACGAAGGCGAAGTGCGCCGTTTTCTGCTCGAAAAACTTGATGGTTTTAACGGGGATATAACCGTTGATACTATCGGTAACCTTTTGGTGCGCAAACGTGGTGTCTGCAGCAAAAAACGGATAATGCTGACAGCGCATATGGATGAAGTCGGTTTGATGGTTATGGCTATCCAACCCGGAGGGCTACTCAAATTCAAGCCAGTTGGTGGCATCGATAGTCGCGTGCTGGTAGCAAAAAGGGTATGCATCGGCCCGAAAGCGCTGCCAGGGGTGATCGGGGCAAAACCGATCCACTTGCAGAAACCAGGCGAACAGAAAAAGCCCTATGAAGAAGAAAGCCTGTATATCGATGCCGGCTTTAAAAACCGTGAAGAAGCGGAAAAACAGATCAAAATCGGCGATTATGTCTCATTTGAATCATCCTGTGTTGCTCTTGATGATGGTTTTTACCGGGGAAAAGCATTTGATGATCGGGCGGGATGTCTGATTCTACTTGAACTGCTTCTTGAAAATAACGGTCTTTCATTTGATGCCGCTTTTACTGTTCAGGAAGAAGTGGGAACAAGGGGTGCTGCAGTAGCAGCCTATACCTTGCAGCCGCAGGTTGCGCTGGCCGTGGAAGCGACCGCAGCTGCCGATACCCCGGAAACCGAAAAAGATGCTATTACCACAGCACTCGGTGCAGGCCCGGCTATCAGTTTTATGGATCGCACCATACTGGTCAGCAGAGCTATGCGGGAACAACTGGTCGCCGCAGCAGAGAAAGCTTCTGTTCCATACCAGTTTCGTCGCTTTACCGGTGCCGGCACTGAAGCCGGAGTTATCTCACTATCGCGCGAGGGTGTGCAGACCGCTGTCCTTGCCATTCCCTGCCGTTATATCCATTCACCTCACAGCATCATGCAGGAAAGTGATCTGCGGGCTTCAATAGCTTTAATCAGAACCTGGCTTGAAGCGAGGCAGTAAAAAAGCAAGGGGGACTTGATCATGGAAGATCTGATGAAAAACCTGACAGAAACCTATGGGCCGTCGGGAGAAGAAGGATCAATACGCGATCTGCTTAAAGAGATGGTTAAAGATAACGCAGATCAGTTATATGAAGATAGCCTGGGCAACCTTCTCGTTTTGCGTGATGGCCCGGCACCAAAAATAATGGTTTCTGCCCATATGGATGAAATTGGCATAATCGTTACCAATATTGATGAAAATGGTTTTTTACGCATTGCTCCGGTCGGCGGGGTAGCACCCCGTTTGCTTCTTGGGCAGCGCTTGTGTTTTCGTGATGGAACACTGGGAACTGTTTACCATGAAAAGCTTAAAGATATTAAAGAGCTGGACTGGAGCAAACTTTATCTTGATATCGGCCAGTCTGATGCTGCTTCAGCATCGGCTCTGGTTAAAATTGGTGATCAGGCCTGTCTAGAACAACCATTTAAAGCACTGCCGGGCGGCCGTTATATGGCTAAGGCTATGGATGATCGAGCCGGCTGCGCGGTGCTGGTCGAAACAATCAGGCGCCTGCCTGCTGAACTGCCGCAGGCAGTATGTTTTCTTTTCTCTATTCAGGAAGAAGTAGGCCTGCGAGGGGCAAAAACTGCCGCTTACCATTACGAACCGGATTATGGCCTGGCGGTTGATGTTACCCTGGTCGGTGATACCCCCAAAGCCCAGACCATGGCAGTCAGCCTTGGCAAAGGCCCTGCCATTAAGGTAAAAGATAATTCTGTGCTCTGCCATCCGGCCATCAAGAAATTAATGGTTGAAACGGCAGTAAAAAACAAGATTCCCTACCAGCTTGAAGTTCTCGAGCATGGAGGAACTGATGCCGGGGCAATACACCTTTCGCGTGGCGGGGTACCCTCAGGGGCAATTTCTATTCCCTGCCGTTACGTTCACACTCCATCTGAAATGATAGACAGCAAAGATCTGAAGCTGGCGGTTGATCTACTCTACCACCTGCTAACCACGCCATGGCCGGTTGTGGATGGGTTGAACGGCTGATGGGAGCAACTAAAAATAGCGAACTTGCTTATCTAAATGCCCTTAACCTGGTGACTATTTTAGGACCCAGGCGCATTGTTGCGTTAATGGAAAATTATGACTCAGCTGAAGATGCCTGGAAAGCTCCGGCGGCAGAGCTTTTCCATCTTCTCGGTCTGCAAGATCCTGTCAGTAAATTTGAAAAGGAAAGATCAGTTATCGAACCGGAAAAGGAATGGGAGAAGCTGATAAAGCAAAAAGTCTCCTGTGTGTCATCTGCCTGCCCCAGTTACCCGCGGCTGCTCAAGGAGTTGCATTTCCCTCCCCCGCTCCTTTACTACAAGGGAAATCTCGACAGAATTGACAAACCCGCAGTAGCTATTGTTGGCAGTCGACGCTGCACCTTTTATGGACAGGAAGTTGCTCACCGGCTGGCTGTAGAACTTGCGACAGCCGGTGTTTCTGTGATCAGCGGCATGGCCTTGGGTATTGACACAGCTGCTCACCGCGGGACGCTTGAAAACAGCGGCTACACAGCTGCTGTTTTAGGTTGTGGGGTTGATCAATGTTATCCACCGAAAAATGCTGACTTAATGCAGCTGATTATTGCAGAGGGTGCAGTAATCAGCGAATATCCGGTAGACACTGAACCACTGCCTTTTCATTTCCCTCTACGCAACAGGGTAATCAGCGGTCTTTCTCTCGGCACTGTTGTAGTCGAAGCAACTGCAAAAAGTGGCGCCCTGATAACCGCTAATTATGCATTGGAACAGAACCGGGAAGTATTCGCCGTTCCTGGTAATGTGGGAAGCCCATATAGTCGGGGTTCACATCGCCTGATCAAGGAAGGGGCTCGCCTGGTTGAATCTGCCGCGGATATTCTGGAAGAGTTAAACTTTCAGACTGCAACTGAAGAGCAGTTGACCCTCGCCGGTGCAGGGCTTTTACCTGATCTATCCGCGGTAGAGAAGAAACTGCTCGACATGATCCCTTACCAACCGATGCATATTGATAATATCATTCAACAAAGCGGGGTAAAAGCTTCTGAAACCAGCGCATTGCTGCTTTCACTTGAGCTGAAAAAATTGATCCGGCAGACTCCGGGCAAATATTTCATGCGTGTTTAGTTTTATGCTGCTTGAATTTGAATAGCGGGAATTTTTTAAAAAACATGGCTATTTGCTTGCAAGTGCCTATAAGTTATGTTAGGATGATTAGGGTGTTGCGTAATGACAGTATACGATTGGCTTGAAAAATTTCTTGCCCGGCAGATGATTGAAAAGAACGCATCACCGTTAACCCTTCAGGCATACCGAAATGATATTTTGCAGTTCTTTGAGATTGAAGAAATTGAGTCTGTCGGTTTGCAGGCTATTGATCACCTGGCACTGCGTCGTTATTTAGCCTGGCTAAAGGAAAAGGGCTATGCCCGCCGCTCAGTTGCGCGTAAACTATCAGCGACGCGTTCTTTTTTGTTCTTTTTACAAAAAGAAGACCAGATAAGCGCCGGCAGGTGGGCGACAGTTTCCAGGCCGAAGCAGGGGAAATTGTTGCCCCGGTTTCTCTATCACCACGAAGTATCTGCCCTGCTTGAAGCCCCTGACAGCAAGACCATTTTAGGTTTTCGTGATCTTACCCTGCTTGAACTGATCTATGCTTCGGGATTGCGGGTCAGTGAACTGATTGGCCTGAAAGTATCGTCTTTACAGTTGGATGAACGGTTAGTTAAAGTTTACGGGAAAGGCAGAAAAGAACGGATTGTTCCAATGGGAACGACTGCTGCTGCCCTGCTTAAAGACTATATTGCCAATACGCGTCCCCTGTTGGCTGCGCGCAATAAGGATGGCATGATTTATGAGGAATTATTTCTGAATAAGTGGGGAACCCCACTGAGCGATCGTGGCGTACGCTATATATTTCATAAGTACATCGTCCGGGTATCCCATAAAGAGGGTATCACCCCGCACTCCCTGCGGCATTCATTTGCCACCCACTTGCTGGAGGGCGGAGCCGATTTACGCGTGGTTCAGGAGTTGCTGGGGCATGTGGGTATCTCTACTACCCAGATTTACACGCACATTACAAAGGAACGTTTAAGCGAAGTTTATAAGATGGCTTTTCCACGCAACTAGTTTTATTAACCAGGCAGAGGTGGTCACCTTATGTTTGAAGGAACTACGATATTGGCGGTAAAGATAGGCGACAAGGTTGCAGTTGCCGGAGATGGTCAGGTTACTTTTGGTAACACCACGATTATTAAGCACACTGCCCGTAAAGTGCGCCGCCTCTACGAGGGCAAGGTAATTGCCGGTTTTGCCGGTGCTGTGGCCGATTCACTTACGTTATGTGAAAAGTTTGAAGGTAAACTTGAAAGTTACGGGGGCAACCTGCAGCGGGCCGCTGTTGAACTGGCCAAAGACTGGCGCACTGATCGAGTGCTGCGCAGGCTTGAGGCAATGCTGATTGCTGCCAGTAGCGATAGCCTGCTAATGATCTCTGGCACGGGTGAAGTTATTGAACCGGACGATGGTATTGCCGCGGTCGGTTCAGGAGCACCGTATGCCCTGGCTGCTGCACGCGCGCTTCTGCGCAACGCAGATTTGCCGCCAGGAAAAATTGCCGCTGAAGCTTTGAAAATTGCCTCTGAAATTTGTGTTTATACAAACGATAATATAACTATCGAAGAACTATAGAAGGGTTGAAACAGTGAATATGTCAACAGAAGAACTAACCCCGCGTGAAATAGTCGAGCAGTTGGATCATTTTATTATCGGTCAGGAAGATGCGAAGCGCTGTGTTGCTGTTGCTTTGCGAAACAGATACCGGCGCCAGCAGCTGCCTGAAGAACTGCAGGATGAAATTATCCCCAAAAATATTATTATGATTGGCCCCACAGGCGTAGGAAAAACAGAGATTGCCAGGCGCCTGGCCCGTTTAGTTAATGCACCATTCGTAAAAGTTGAAGCTACGAAGTTCACAGAAGTAGGCTATGTCGGCCGCGATGTTGAATCGATGGTGCGCGATCTTGTTGAAACAGCTGTAAGAATAGTGCAGAACGAGAGGATGCTCTCGGTGCAGGATAAGGCAACTGTCAATGCTAACGACAAGTTGGTTGAGATCATTGCTCCACTGCCGAAAAAAAAGCGTCGTTCGGCAAACCCACTCGGGTTTTTATTTCAGACTACACCGGTGCAGGAAGAAGATCCGGTCGAAGACACTACATTTATTGATAGAATGCAGGCAGCCAGAGACGAACAGCAGAAAGTTAAAGACCGCCTTCTAAATGGGAAGCTTGAAGAGCAACAGGTAGAAGTTGAGGTTGAAGAACGCCGCCCGCCAATGGTGGAACTATTTACCGGTCAGGGCATGGAAGAGATGGGTATTAACCTGCAGGATGTTCTTGGGAACATTGTACCACCGAAGATGAAAAAAAGAAAAATGACTGTTGCTGAGGCGCGGAAAGTTCTGAAGCAGGAAGAGGCTCAGCGTTTAATTGACATGGATGCCGTAACTGGTGAAGCTATCAAAAGAGCAGAACAGTTAGGAATAATATTTTTAGACGAAATTGACAAAATTGCCGGTAAAGATTATCATGGATCTGGTCCGGATATATCGAGAGAAGGGGTTCAGCGGGATATACTGCCGATCGTGGAAGGATCGACCGTTGTTACTAAATATGGCCCGGTAAAGACTGATCACATTTTATTCATTGCAGCAGGGGCGTTTCACATGACTAAGCCTTCTGATTTAATTCCCGAACTGCAGGGTAGGTTCCCGATCCGCGTTGAACTGAAAAGTCTGACCGAAGAAGATTTTAAACGGATTCTTACCGAGCCTGGTAACGCTTTAATAAAACAGTACAAAGCACTGTTAGAGACGGAAGGGGTGAAATTAACGTTTTCCCGGGAGTCGATTGAGGAAATCGCTCAAACAGCTTGCTACCTGAACCAGGAGATGGAAAATATCGGAGCTCGTCGTTTGCACACGATTATGGAGAAAGTGCTTGAAGATCTCTCATACGACCTGCCCAATCAACAAGCGGAAGATGATATTGTCATTGACCGTGACTACGTTCAGAGCAAGCTGCAAAAAGTGGTTAAAAATAAAGATTTAAGTAAATATATCTTGTAAATATTAAAGGAACGAAAGGTGGGTGAAAGACGTGATCTCTTCTCCATTGCTTGAGAAGACCCGTCGTATCAACAAGATTCTTCAGAAAACAGCAGGAAAGCATGTCGATTTTAAGGATGTAGCAGATGTACTAAAAAATGTCATTCATGCCAATGTTTATATCGCTGACAAAGATGGCATTATATTGGGATGGTCGCTGGTTGATGAGTTTGAATGCGAGTTAATGGTTAACAATGTGCTGGAAAATGGTTTATTCCCTGAGAAGTACAACGAATTTCTGCTGCGCGAAGATGAGTCGCGGGTAAACCTGAGGCAGAAAACTAACGACTGTGTTTTTATTGACAAAGAAAGATGCTTATTCGCTAACAAGATCACTACAATTATTCCGATTCTGGGCGGTGGTGAACGCATAGGAACCCTGCTTCTGGCCCGCTTTAATGAGCTCTTTGATGCAGAGGATTTAATACTTGCCGAAACCGGTGCAACAGTTGTCGGAATGGAAATTCTACGCTCCAGGCAGGAGAAATTGGAAGAGGATGCCCGCAACAAGGCTGTTGTTCAGCTTGCAGTAGCGACTCTTTCCTACTCGGAACTTGAAGCGGTGGAGCATATTTTTGAAGAACTGGGCGGCGTCGAAGGCTTACTGGTCGCCAGTAAAATTGCCGATCAACTCGGGATCACCCGTTCTGTTATCGTCAACGCTTTGCGTAAGTTCGAAAGCGCCGGAGTAATTGAGTCACGCTCTCTTGGAATGAAGGGAACCTATATAAAGGTTCTAAATCCCTTCCTGCTCGATTACCTGGCAAAGAAGTCAAAACCATACCAGCAGTAGCATTAGTGAATTTAGCTTAGAACAGCAAATAAACGGGCGTCCTGAATCGATTAGATTTGGGCCGCCCGTTTCCTTTGCTTAAAATTATAGAATTTTTGCAGGGTTTTTGCCCCTTTGCAGGAATATATAACAACTATTACCGGTTAAGGGTGCCGGTGGTTCTGCCTGGCAGGAGTTGTGCAGTTTTGAACTCTAAGGTTGATATTAAGGTTGTCCAGTCCGGGCGCGATCGGAGGCGCTTTATTGATTTGCCCTGGATGATCTACAAGAATGACCCAAATTGGATTCCACCGCTTTTATCAGATATGCGCAATACGCTTAAACCAGGTAAAAATGCTTTGTTATCTTTGGGTCACAACCGTTTTTATATCGCCTTGTGTAATGGTGTTGTCGTCGGCCGGCTCGGTGTTGGCAGGAATAATAGACTTAACGAAGCAAAAAAACAAAAATTAGCCTACATCACTCTTTTCGAAAGCATTAAAGATTACAAAGTTTATCGAGTATACCAAATGCCATTATAGCTATTTATTACAGGAGGACTTAAATGACTACTCAAGATTATGCTGAAACAAAAAACGATCTGCCTTTTACCATCAGCAGGCCGGCTGAACATCTTACCATTGAGCCATTGCTCAGTGATATCAGACAGGCCGCCAGCGGCAGCAATACAATAACAT
This sequence comes from uncultured Syntrophomonadaceae bacterium, assembly GCA_964456945.1. Lineage (GTDB taxonomy): Bacteria > Bacillota > Dethiobacteria > DTU022 > DTU022 > CAYWDA01. The sequence continues at coordinate 274 of CAYWDA010000036.1, read as the reverse complement.
TTGTCGGTTCAGCTGCCGGAAATGCCGACAAAACCGATCTGACGATAACCTGGGGTCAGATGCACAATGAAGCAGTAGGTATGGCTGCAATTCTGCAGGCAAAAGGTGTGAAGCCAGGCGACCACATTGCTCTTCTGGGTCCGACTACCCGTAACCTGGTTACCGCCATTCAGGCTACCTGGCTTGCCGGTGCCAGTGTTAGCATGCTGCCAATTCCGATGCGTTTCAATTCTGTTGAGGAATTTACCAACCAAAGTCGTTCTCTGATGCTGCA